>JAADIE010000030.1 GCA_013151495.1 Nitrospirota bacterium
CCACTGTTTTTCCCTGACGCAGTTTTTCCAGGGCTATGTTATAGAAATCCTCAGGTTTCTGGGGTTTTGGTTTTTCCCTGGGTTTAGGCTTTTCAACTTGCTGTTCTGGCTTTTTTATGGCCAAGGCCAGCTTTGAAAGCTCTTCAACCTTTTTGTTAATTTCTTCAAACTGTTTTTTTAGTTTGGTTATTTCGCTCATTGCCTGATCAATCTGTGCCCGGTTGATGGAGCGTTCGGTTTCGGCATCTGAAAGGGCCTTTTCTATTCTGAATAGACTTTCATCAATCCTGTTTTGAAGCGACTGCAGGTCCCTGTCAATCTCAGAGATTCTATCGTTTAAAGCGAGTTGCCCTTCTCTAAGGGCATTGAAGGTATCTCTGGTTACTGCCTGCTTTTTGGTTGAGGTCTTTAAGGCCTTTAATTCTTCTCTCAGAAGCTTCAATTCCTTTTGCTGTCGGTTGTATTTTTGTGTAAGCACCACCACATCGTTCTGGAGCATATCCATGTCGGTTGTGGTGGCCACACAACCGATTAAGAACAAGGGGGCCGCAAACAAAAATAGGCTTATCAGTTTTTTAAACATGAGTTATTAGCCTCCTTGGCGTTTTATTTTCCTTCTATTACTACAAAGTGGGCTCTTCTGTTTAATTGCCAGCACTCCTCGGTGTGTTCAGTACACAGAGGGCGTTCCTCACCGTAACTTACCGTCTGGATTCTATCCATTGAAACCCCAAGGGTAACCAGATACTGTTTTGTGGTTGAGGCGCGTTTGTCACCAAGACCAAGATTGTACTCGTTGGTGCCCCGCTCATCACAGTGGCCCTCGATAATGAGCTTTACATCCGGATGTTCAATCAGCCAGTCGGCTATCCTTTTTAAAGTAGGCTTGTCTTCGTCTCTAATATCGTACTTATCAAAGTCAAAATGTATGTCCTTAAAGATTTCCTCCTTTTCCTTTTCTGTAAGCCTTGCTACCTGTGGTTCCTCTACCTCGGTTGTCTTGATGCTGGCCATTTCCTGTTCGCTTATCTGTTCCTTTTGCATACTTATTGATTCCTGTTGCTGGGTCTCTTCTGACATCATGGACTCTTTGGTCGTCTGTTGTTGTTCTGACTGCAATCCGGCTGGTGAAGTAACCTTTCTCTTGGTGCAGCCCTGTAATGATATTAAGGCCATCAGGGTAAAAGCCAGAAGGATTAGATAAAGCCTCTTCATAAATACCTCCTTTAGAATATTTTATTCGGTGACCATTCAGGAGATAGCGCCTCTATCCCCCTGTGGGTTAGCTGCCCAATTATACGCCCATCAATACGGACAACATAAATGGCCTTGTATCCCCTTCTGTCAGACACAAATGCAATGAATCTACCATCAGGTGAAAAGCTTGGATCCTCATTGTTACCGTTTTGTGTAAGCTGCCTTAGATCTGTACCATCAGGTTTAACCACAAAGATCTGATGTTTACCACCAATCAGGCCACTGAATGCAATCAGATCGCCCTTTGGTGACCAGTCGGGCGAGGTATTGTATCCTCCGACAAAACTTATCCTTTTTAGTCTTGTACCATCAAGTCTCATAACATAGATCTGTGGTGTGCCTGCCCTGTCCGAGACAAAGGCCATCCATTTACCGTCGGGCGATACCGTGGGCGACACCTCAATTGATCTGTTCCAGGTAATTCTGCTTTTTGTATTGTCTTTAATATTATAAACAAAAATATCAGGAGAGCCCTTCAGAGAGGAGGAAAACAGGAATGCATTTCTGCCTGGAATAAACTCTCCTGCTATGTTTGTCCCCCTTGATCTCAGTACAAGTTTCTCCCTGCCAGTCTTGAAGTCTGCAATATAGATGCCCCACTGTTTACCCCTTATTGCTGAGTATACAAGCCTGTTTGCATCATTGGACCAGTGAACAGATGTAAGCAATTCTCCGGTAATTCCGGTATCCTGGACCCTTTTACCATCCCAGTCCATTAGATAGATTTTTCTTTTTCCCCTCTTCTTTCCAACAAAGGCTATCTTGGTTCTGAAGGGGCCATCCTCTCCGGTTATGCTTTTGTAGATATCATTGGATATAGAATGAGCCAGAGGACGGATGAATTTAGAATTGGCCCTGTATTGTTTCTTTAATATTACAGTAGCACCAACTACATCATATAGATAGGCAGTAACCACAATAGTGTCGTTTTCTTTCAGTACCGCCCCTTTTATGACAAGGTCTATTCCAAGAGGTATCCAGTTTGAAGGATTAAAGGCTGGCAGGTCTGATTCTATATAGGTCTGTTTAGAGACTATCTCAAAAACACCACTTGCCTGGAGATCTGCTCTTATAATATCGGCAAGTTCCCTGCCCGACGGGTCTCCTCTGAAGTCGTAAATGGCAGTTGGAACCGCCCGTAAGGAAGGAGAGTTGATGTCGATATAAACCAGTGCTCTGGATGTATTAACCAGCACGCACAGCAGTATTATGGTGGTCAATAATAACTTTTTCATGGCTGAAACCTTATTCCCAGTTCGAGCTCCTCAGGTGGCGGTGGCAGTGGTGAGGCCTTCATGATTGCACGAAGTGTAGAACGATCAAAAAGGCTATCGCCTGAGGGCTTTTCTATCCCCACTATCTTTAGTTTTCCATCCTTGAGAATCTTTATAATCACTATTGTTTCAAGTCCGTCTAATGCCTTGATCTCAGGAAGCACCCATTCACTCCATATCCTCTGTTTTGCCATATTGATATAGGTGCTGATTACAGCATCTGAAGCCCCGGGTTTCCCTTTACTGTCGGATACCTGCTGTTTGGTAGCAGGTTCTGACTGTCTCTTTGTCCCTGAGGCCTTACTTATCGATAGCACCTCGTGCTTGAGGGCTGCAAGCCTTTTTACCCTTTTCAAGGCACGGAGTTTTTCTATCTGTTGCTGCACATGGGTTGTATCAAGTTCTTCGGCTTTTTTAATAGCCTTTTTCTTTTTAGTAACCATGGCCTTTTTCATGCTCATCATCTTTTGTCTGCGCTGTGCCTTAATCTGTTTTATCCTGGCCACATTTATTTCAGGTTTTTTTGTAGTTTTAGGTATAGAGGGCTTTATCTTTGTCTTCTGGCCAGGAGAAACAAGCTTTACTGTGTAGGTTTTTGGGATACTATAGTGGGAGGCCCTTTTTAAAGCAAAGACTGCAACAAAAAATATAAGGGCATGAATAAGCACGGAGGCAAGAGCAGATTCCTTTAAAGAGGGCTCTCTCACCTCAACCTCACCCTTGGTTCGGTTATCAGACCAACCTTTTCAATGCCTGCGTCCTTTATCTCAGCCATTACCTTGACCACCACACCATAGGGTACGGCCCTGTCTGCCTTTAGATAAACCTCTGGATTTCGTTTGCTAATGGCCTTTAGTTTGTTTTTAAGTTCCTTCAGGCTTACCTTTCGGTCGTTCAAATAGATGTTATGTTTTTTACTCACAACAACTGTTATTCTTGGCTTGGCTGGAAGGGCCTTACCCTTTGCCTTTGGAAGGTCAACATCAAGGCCCTGTTTCATAAGAGGGGCTGTAACCATAAAGATTACCAGCAGAACAAGCATTACATCCACAAAGGGAGTTACATTTATCTCACTCATTACCCTTCTGTGTCTGTGTAGTTGCATTCTACTGCACCTCTCCTTTTACAAAAAGTGAGGCCTGCTCCTTAAGGGCAGCCCCAATAAAGGCCCTGAATATAGGATGTGGCTCAGTGGGTCTTGACTTGAACTCTGGATGAAACTGACAACCCAGAAACCAGGGATGATCCTTGATCTCTATAATCTCAACGAGCTCTCCGTCAGGGCTTGTTCCGCTAATTCGGAGCCCGTGCCGGGTAAGGATTCCCCTGTATGCATTATTAAACTCATAGCGATGCCTGTGCCGTTCAGATATCTCCTTTCTACCATATGCCTCATAAGCGAAGGAGTCTTCAGACAGTATGCAGGGATAGGCACCAAGGCGCATGGTGCCGCCCTTATCGGTATTGTAATCGCGCTGCTCTATTCTCCCTTTCCTGAAATCAAACCATTTTTCCATTAAATATATAACCGGATCAGGTGTATTCAGGTCGAACTCTGTAGAGTTCGCCTTTGTCAGACCGCATACATTCCTGGCAAACTCGATAACGGCACACTGCATTCCAAGGCAGATGCCCAGAAAAGGTATCCTTTTCTCTCTTGCATAACGGATGGCAGCTATCTTACCTTCAATACCACGGTAGCCAAAGCCACCTGGTACAAGGACTCCATCAACATTCATTAGAAACTCCTCAGGGCCTTTTACCTCTATCTCTTCGGAGTCCACCCAGTGGAAGTTAACCCTTGCGTTGTTGGCTATGCCACCATGCACAAGGGCCTCAATAAGGCTTTTATAGGAGTCTTTAAGGCCAATATACTTGCCCACCATTGCAATGGTAACCTCATGTTCGGGCTCTTTGATCTTTTTTACCACCTCTTCCCATTTGCTGAGATCAGGCTCAGGGGTCTGAAAACCGAGCTTTTTTACTATCAGGTCATCAAGCCCCTCTTCATGGAATGCCTTTGGTACCTCATAGATTGTATCAACATCTATGGCGGCAATTACAGAATCGAGATCTACATTGCAATGAAGGGCAATCTTTTTCTTGATCTCTGGTGGCAGTGGGCGATCGCATCTACAGAGCAGCAGGTCAGGCTGAATACCAATAGCCCTCAGCTCCTTCACGCTGTGCTGGGTTGGCTTGGTCTTGAGCTCTCCTGCACTTGGTATATATGGTACAAGGGTTAAGTGGGCATAAAGGACATTTTCCCTGCCCACATCGTACCTCATCTGTCTGATGGCCTCAAGAAATGGCAGACTCTCTATATCACCAATTGTACCACCAATTTCGACAATAACCACATCGTTACCATCACTGACGGACTTTATAGTGCGTTTTATCTCATCAGTGATGTGAGGTACTACCTGAACGGTGTCACCAAGATAATCTCCCCTGCGCTCCTTGGTAATCACATTGTTGTAGATTCGACCGGTGGTTGCATTGTTTGCCTGGGATGTTCTTATGGAGGTGAATCGTTCGTAATGGCCGAGATCAAGATCAGTCTCTGCACCATCATCAGTAACAAACACCTCACCATGCTGAAAGGGGCTAAGGGTGCCTGGATCCACATTAATATAGGGATCGAGTTTTTGCAGGGTAACTTTAATCCCCCTTGCCTCAAGCAGTGCCCCCATGGCTGCAGAGGCAATTCCCTTACCAAGTGATGATACAACGCCTCCTGTTACGAAGATGTACTTAGCCATTTTTTCACCCTCTCAAGGTCTTCCGGTGTATCCACACCGATTGTTTCATAAGTGGTTTCCCTGACCTTTATCCTGTAGCCATAATAAAGTGCCCTGAGTTGTTCAAGCTTTTCCGATTTTTCGATTTCAACCTGCGGAAGACTTGAGAGCCTCAACAGGATATCCCTTTTATAACTGTATAAGCCAATATGTTTATAGCAGTACCGGGGTGAAAAGCCATCTGGTAGTTTGTAATCCACTATCCTGTCTCTGACAAAGGGAATTGGTGCGCGTGAGAAATACAGGGCATAACCCCGTCGGTCAAAGGTAACCTTTACCACATTGGGATCCAGATACTCCTTTGGGTCCTCTATTTTTTTAACCAGTGTTCCCATGTGCGCCTCTGGGTCCTGAGTGAGAAGCTCAATTACTGCATCAATCATTTCTCCCCTTATCAGGGGTTCATCACCCTGAACATTCACAATTATATCATAATCCAGGCTTTTTGCCACCTCTGCTATCCGATCGGTACCTGATGGGTGATTTTCTGATGTCATAATCACCTCGGCACCAAAACTCCTGGCCCTTTCCAGTATCTCATGATGATCAGTTGCAATTACAACCCTGTCTGCAAGCCTTGATTCCAGAGCCCTACGATAAACATGCTCTAAAACTGGCATGCCTTGAAGATCTGCAAGCACCTTGGCAGGAAACCTGCTCGATGCATACCGGGCTGGAATTACTATAATAACCGAATGTTGCTTCATCCAAAAGTCTATTTAAAAGCAGGGTGTTTTTTCCTTATATCTTCAACCCTCAGAGTAATCTTGTTTGAGTCAAGATGCTCAAGCATTGGAAGTGCATACTTTCTTGAGGTCTTGAGCAGATCCCTGAACTCACCTACTGTCATGGTGTCTTTCTGGTTGAAGTACTCTCTGAGCAGTGTGAGCATCTCATTATATTCCTCTTTCCGAAGATAGAATGAATCGGTGATTCTCTTCAGGGAACCCTCCTGTACCATCAACTTCAGAATGTCATCCATCTCCTTCTGCTTTAGTCCGGTTAACGCAGCAAGCTCGGTATTAGAAGGTGGCTGAAACCTTGCCTTCTTCAGCTCCTGGAGGATCTGTTCCTTAATCTTTTTGTATTTATCCGTAAGGTTTATATTGAAGTCCCTGAGCCTTAAAAGGTCTTTTTCTACCACAATCTCACTGGTGATGGAAAGTATACCCTGAAAAACTGTCTGCTTCAGTCCAAAGAGATTCCTCAATACCTCCTTCTGCATACCTGGCTTAAGGGGGTTGTTTTTATGAAACCTCTTGAGGGTGTCTATGAGTTTTTCCTTTATTTTCAGGTAGACATCACGGTGGATCAGTTTTTTGTCGTACTCAAGGATCAGGCCCTGCTGTTTTAACTTTTCAACAGTAGAGCGGATCAGCGAAAGGTCTTCGTTGATCCATCCCTCAAGTACTGCCTTTTCGATTCCTTTAAGACCAGCCTTCAGTACCTTTGCAAGAAGCTTTTCCTCCAGAGTGCCCGACTCAAATATCTTCAGGTCCTCTATTCCTTCCTTCTTTTTTCTTCTCTTTGCCAGGCTGTCAAGAACCACTCCACCACCAATGGTTATTACAGGGGAGAATCGTCTTATCACAAACCTGTCTCCAGATACTGCAATTACTGGCCTGTCAAGCCTGAGCTGGCAATAGGCCTCCTCGCCCGGCTTTAGTTCCTCTTTATCGTAAAGGATTACCCTTGCTACAGCCTCTGATGTGGCAAGATGGAAGTGGACATTGGTCTTGGTCTGTATTACAGGGGCATCCTCGAGTAGTTTGAGCTTTACATCAATGCTCTGGGTCTGTCTGAAAACCCCTGGTGTTACCACCACATCTCCGCGTTTTAGCTGAGATTTTTCCACGCCCTGTATATTCATAGCCACCCTTTGCCCTGCAAGGGCGGTCTCAATTGATTGTCCATGGCTTTGAAGCCCCCTTGCGCGGCTTTCAATACCGGTGGGCATTATTTCTATTTCATCATCCAGAGAGATGCTACCAGAGATGGCCGTGCCAGTTACCACTGTACCGAATCCCTTCAGGGTAAAGACCCTGTCTACAGGCATCCTGAAGGGACCATCGGTTGATTTCTGGTGGGTCTTCAGTGCAAGGTCATGGATTTTCTGTTTGAGTAAATCGATGTTTTCACCAGTTTTTGATGAAACCTTTATAATCTCTGCACCCTCTAAAAAGGTACCTTTTACAAAATCTCTTACATCCTCGGTAACGAGCTCGAGCCAGTCCTTTTCAACAAGATCTATCTTTGTGATTACAATAATACCGGTCTTTATTCCAAGGAGATTGCAGATAGCGAGATGTTCACGACTCTGGGGCATGACCCCTTCATCAGCAG
Organism: Nitrospirota bacterium; assembly: GCA_013151495.1. Classification (GTDB taxonomy): domain Bacteria; phylum Nitrospirota; class Thermodesulfovibrionia; order Thermodesulfovibrionales; family JdFR-85; genus JAADIE01. The sequence goes on from JAADIE010000030.1 coordinate 7,676, forward strand.
CAATTACCAGAAGCACTATATCAATACCACCAGCACCGGCGAGCATGTTTTTTACCAGTCGTTCATGCCCTGGTACATCAACAATGCCAACAGTAAGACCATCCGGGTATTTCAGGTCCGCAAAGCCCAGATCAATTGTAATACCCCGCTGCTTTTCTTCTTTGAGACGGTCGGGGTCTTTTCCAGTCAGTGCTTTAACGAGGGCGCTCTTGCCGTGGTCTATATGTCCGGCAGTTCCGAGTATTATATATTTCATGGTTCAATGGTCAATTTTACCACACTGTAGGGGGTTAAATAAATTATATGATTTTTCCCTGTATTTCCGATTAACTCATCAGTCAGTTATATGGTACAAGGGTATAGGCTTTTCGCTCATTCTCGCAGGCCATCCAAGGCCTCAGTGCCCCGAAAAGTCTTTGACTTTTCGGGGGCCCCCTGCGCAATCTACTTCACCCTCCTGGTGAAGATTTTAGATTGCCTGAAACCGCTCAAACCCTATACCCTTCTACCGTATTAAGATTAAGGCTTCTTATTGGCAATTTAAAATATATTAGTCTTCTTCAAGAAGCTGCCATGGAGCGTAGCCAGGCTTTAGCTCGTCAAGCCTTTTTGATACAAGCCTTATAGAGGTCTTCTGAGGATGGGTCTTAATGGTAATAAAGGCCCTTAAAAGATTTGAAATGGTTGCCTCCTGAAACACAAACTCCTGGCCACTTTTCAGGCGTATAGTGGTCCTGATATGTTTATGTCCCTCAGGGATTTCGACAACTATCTCCTGAACATCCTCGTTTTTTATAATCATTCAAGCACCCCGGCTACAAGCAGGTGTCTGTCACTTACCAGTTTTACCTCAAGGCTATCAAGGCCTGCTTCATAAAGCTGTTCCTTTACCTCCTGTACTGTATAGGCAGCACAGAGGGAGTTAAAAAAGTCTTCCTTAAGCACATCAGGCTCATTGCCAGAATAGGTCTCAACGATTTCCCTTGCCCTGTCAGGGCTTTCGGGCCTGACCAGATCCATTACAAGTATGGCTGAACCGGATCTGCCGTATCTTTTAATGATGCTCCATAGATGAGCCGGGTTTGAGAGATGATGTAGTAGTGAGTTGCTGAAAAGCGCATCGTAACCCTCTGAAGGCAGTGGATCATCAGGAAGAAAAGCCCTGATAAGTTTTATTCTGTCTGTAAGGGCCTCTGTCATAAGACGTTTTTCAGCAAACAGAAGCATTGCCTCCGAGCCATCTATCGCATGTATCTCTGCTTCAGGATATACCCTTGCAAGCCTTACGGTTATATCAGCCGGACCACAGCCAAGATCAGCCATCAATAGCTTACCATCAAGCCATGGAAAGTGCTCTTTAAAGAGGTTTACAAAAAGGCTGTTTGGCTCATTAAAATCTGCCTCTGCATAGGCCCTTGCCTGTTCATATTGATCCATCAGCTCAGGCTCTGGTATTCGTTTCATGCTGTATTGATTATACACAATTGAAATATTTCACTTCATACTACTAAAATGTAGAAAACCCTAAAGGAGGCTCAATTGTATCTAAAGGAGCATGAGTATATCAGGCAGACCCTTGAGCGCTATACCGGTTCACCACTGGAGGAATTCTGTAGTTTCATTGTAATTACCAATTTCCGGCAGTATATTGATGTATTCAGAGACAAATACGGCGGTATTCATCACGAGGCCAACTTCCAGGTGGTTCATCTGCCAGACAGGGACTGTAGCATAATAGATTTTGGTATTGGTTCTCCCCAGGCAGCCCTTTTGATTCACTGCCTTGCCTACCTTGATAACCTGAAGGCTGTTGTTATGTTAGGGATGTGTGGTGGTATAGATGATATACTTGAAATAGGCGATTTTATAGTTCCCTCTGCTGCCATCAGAGGGGAAGGGACGAGCAGGCACTATCTGCCACCTGAGTTTCCAGCAATCCCGGCCTCGTCGGTAAACCTCTACTGTATTGGTGCACTCAGGAAGAACAATATTGCACCCCGTTGCGGTATCGTTTATACCACTGACCGAAGGCTCTGGGAATATGATGAAGACTTTGTGGAGTACTTAAAAGACAAGCGTATCTTGGCAATCGATATGGAGCTGGCCACACTGTTTACGGTTGCCTACCGCTACGAGGTGCCAATAGGCTCGATAATGCTGGTCTCTGATATGCCTCTTAGAAGAGGAGGGATTAAGAGCAAGGAGCTTACCAATCTTATATTCGAAAAATACACCAACCGTCACATTGAGCTTGCCATGGATGCGGTTGAGAATCTGAGAGAAAACTGGGCATCTGTGGAAAGGGCATTAAAGAGCGAGTGGTGATATATACATACTAATATCAATAGCCTTTGCAGAGTGGGTTAGGGCACCAACAGAGATTATATCCACACCAGTAAGGGCTATCTCCCGGACATTCTCGAGGGTAATCCCTCCGGAGGCCTCCAGTAAAACAGAAGGTACCTCCTGTCTTACAAACCTTACAGCCTTTTTTATTTCCTGGATATTCATATTATCAAGCATTACCACATCAGCTCCAGCCTGTATGGCTTCTTTAAGCTGCTCTAAAGTGGTAACCTCGATCTCTATCTTGACAAGATGATGGGCCCTGAGTTTTGCCCTTTTTATTGCCTTGCTGATACCCCCTGATGCCTGGATATGGTTGTCTTTTATCAGGATACCATCGTACAGACCAAATCGGTGGTTCTTTCCACCACCTACCCTTACCGCGTATTTTTCAAGCATCCTGAGCCCTGGTGTGGTTTTTCTTGTATCTACCACCACTGCGCTGGTTCCCTGGAGTTCCTTTACAAATTTAGCGGTAAGGGTGGCAATACCGCTTAACCTCTGAAGTAGATTCAGTGCAAGTCTTTCACCTGAAAGGAGGCTCTTTGTAGGCCCTTCAAGCTCAATCACAACGGTGCCTTTGCTTAAATGTTCACCATCGCTACGAAGGATGCGGCATATTATGGCAGGATCAAGACAGTGAAATACCTCTTTAACTACAGGGGCTCCTGCCAGAACGCAGTCCTCTTTCAGGATAATCTGGGCCTTGCTTTTATGTCCCTCGGGTATGAGATACTCGGTGGTGATATCTCCATGACCAATGTCTTCCCTCAGGGCATCAGTAATGAGCCTTCGAAGGTAGGACCTTTCAATCATTTCCTGCGTAAAAGGGCAAGAAGTCCCATCAGCCCACCAATAACCGCTCCAAACGACAGGGCTGACCTCCAATCAAAGAGGGTTTTTACATCTCCGTCAATCTCTTTGGCTAATACAAATAGGGTCTTTACCCCTTCTGTCTTTACTGAGTTTCCTGCAACCAACAGGGTGGCAGAGTCCTTAACCTCCACTTCCTTTCTGGATAACACTATCGGACAGAGGGATGACCTTATGGTGGCAGTTTCTGTGGCTGTGATTCCACTTACGCACTGGTTTAAATTGATATTGGAGGCCCTTATAACACAGGATGCCCCCTGGTCGATGTTGATTCTTTCACCATCAATACTTAGTGCTCCAACCTGCTGAAGCTCCACATGATCACCATCGACTGCCCTTACAGTACTCTGGATTACATTAACAACATCACCTTCAGCTATATCAAGGCTTCTTTTTTCAACCTTTTCTTCATTCATCGGCTAATCCCCTCTCAGTTCCTCTAATCGCCTGATGCTTTCGAGGATTTTTTCCTTCTTTTCTATAAATTCATTATACTTTGTTTTCTCCTTTTCTACAACATGTTTTGGGGCCTTACTTATGAAGTCCTCGTTCAGGAGTTTCTTCTCCAGAGTTACGATATTCTGTGTTACCTTCTTTAGATCCTTGTTAAGCCTCTGAAGCTCGGTTTCTACATCCAACAGCCCCTCAAGAGGTATATAGACCTCCACATATTCACGCACTGCAGTGGCTATACCTTTTCCAGGTGTGGCCTCCGGGTCGATGGTTATTGAGCTGGTCTTTGCCATCTTCGAGATATATAGGGTGTTTTCCTCAAGAATTCGCCTGGCCATTTCATTGCGGGGTTTTATAACTGCATCAAGTTGCTGTGAAGGAGATATATTCAGTTCACCACGGATACTACGGACACCGCTGATGGCATCTATAATTACCTCCATCTGATCTTCTATTTCCAGATTCCTTTCAGTATAGAGGGGAAACTTAGAGACCATTATGCTTTTTTCTGTATGGGGAAGACTCTGCCATAGCTCTTCTGTTACAAAGGGCATGAAGGGGTGTAGCAGCCTGAGGATGTTGTCAAGCACATAAAGGAGGCATTTCTGGGTGGCCAGCTTTTTCTCTGGATTGTCATCCGAGTAAAGCACTGGCTTTGATAGTTCGATATACCAGTCGCAGAATTCATGCCAGATAAACTGGTAGATTGCGTTTGCTGCATCATTGAACCTGTACTGTTTGAGGGCCTCGTCTATCTCCTGGGTTGTAAGGTTGAGTCGGCTTATAATCCATCGCCCTGTAACATCTAAATCAGAAAGCCACCCAGAGGGGCCTTCCAGCTCTTTGAGGTCCTCTGGCACATTCATAAGTATAAACTTTGATGCATTCCAAAGCTTGTTGATAAAGTTTTTGTATCCCTCAACCCTATCCTCTGAAAACTTAATGTCTCTTCCCTGGGCTGCAAAGGCAGCCAGACTGAACCTGAAGGCATCGGCGCCGTATTTGTCTATCATGATAAGGGGATCTATCACATTGCCCTTTGACTTGCTCATCTTCTGTCCCTTGGAGTCTCTGACAAGGGCATGGATATAAACATCCCTGAAGGGTACATCCTCCATGAACTTAAGACCCATCATTATCATCCTGGCAACCCAGAAAAAGAGGATATCAAATCCTGTAATCAAAACACTGGTTGGGTAGAAGGTCTCCAGATCCTCGGTCCTGTCAGGCCATCCAAGGGTTGAAAAGGGCCATAAAGCAGAGGAAAACCATGTGTCAAGCACATCCGGGTCTCTTAAAAGCTCTGTGCTTCCGCAATGGGGACATTCCTTGAGGTCTTCTCTGGAACAGAGGGCCTTTACCGCCTGGTCTATCTCTATGGTATTTGCAAACTTTACAATCTCCTCTGGTGAGATGCCCCTTAATCTGAGTTCGGTATATGTACCCGAGGTAATCTTTTCCCCACCTGCCTCGACGGGCCTGTAGAATCTGACAAAAATTAGATCACCCTGGTGCTGACCTTCCTCTGTTTTACAGTAGGGACAGTACCATACGGGTATCTGGTGCCCCCACCAGATCTGACGGGAGATACACCAGTCCTTTATGTTTTCCATCCAGGCCCTGTAGCTGTTTATCCATCCCTCTGGCACTATGTTGATATCACCATCGAGTACAGCCTTCAGTGCTGCCTCGGCCAGGTCCTTTACATTTACATACCACTGAACCGTTGAATAGGGTTCGATAATGGTCTTACACCTGTAACAATGACCAACAGAATGGCGATGCTTCTGTTCCTTTTCTATAAGATCAAGTTCCCTTAACTCCTCAAGCACCTGTTTTCTGCATTCGTATCTGTCCAGACCAGCGTATTTTTTGCCAGCTGCCTCTGTCATCTTGCCATCATCATCTATCACCTTGATGAACTGTAGCGGCGGATTCTGCCTGCGGGCTATCTCTTCATCATTGAAATCGTGGGCAGGGGTTACCTTGACCGCACCTGTACCAAATGAGGGATCTACCATCTCATCAGCTACAACAGGGATCTCACGTTTTGTAAGAGGTAGTTTTATCATCTTTCCGATGTATTTTTTGTACCTTGGGTCTTCAGGGTGTACTGCAACGGCGGTGTCTCCGAGCATGGTCTCAGGCCTTGTGGTGGCAACCACAATGTAGCCGCTTCCATCAGAGAAGGGATAACGGATATAGGTAAGGCGGCCGTCGATCTCTTCATGTTCTACCTCAAGGTCAGAAAGCGCAGTATGGCAGCGTGGACACCAGTTTATGAGTCTGTGATCCCTGTATATCAGACCCTCTTCGAAGAGCCTGACAAAGACCTCTCTTACTGCCCTGGATAGCCCCTCATCAAGGGTAAAACGCTGGCGGCTCCAGTCGCAGGATGCCCCCAGTCGCTTGAGCTGATTTATAATCCTTTCACCATACTCTTCTTTCCATTTCCATACCCGTTCTATAAAGGCCTCTCTACCAAGGCTGTATCTATCAAGACCCTCCTTTGCTATCTCCCTTTCCACCACATTCTGTGTGGCAATACCGGCATGGTCTGTACCGGGTAGCCACAGGGCCTTGTAACCATGCATCCTTTTCCATCGAATCAGTATATCGTGCAAAGTGGCGTTCAGGGCATGACCCATATGAAGAGAGCCTGTTACATTCGGTGGAGGAATAACTATACAGTAAGGCTCACCATCGGGGTTTATTTCGGGTCTGAAATAACCCTCTTTTTGCCACATCTCATACCAGCGCATCTCCTCTGAGGGGTCGTAGGATTTTGCAAGCTTGCTCATTGGCCTACCTCACCATTTCCATATTGTGCTTTAAACAATGAAAAGCAAGCCAGAAAGGCTTGCCTCGCATTATGTGTCTTTAAAGATAATTAATCTATTAAAAATTAAAAGGAGGATTTAATCTTCTCAATCTCTTTAGTGATAATTGTCTCTGCAAGGTCTGGAACTGTTTCCCAGACTATGTTTTCAACCTTCTGCTTTATAGATTCGCTTATGTCCTCGATTGCCCTTTTTACGGTTTCTTCAATTATCCTTGGCGCTAACTCTTCCATCAACCTTTTGATATCCTCTTTCAGGGCCTGGTCAAGCCTTTCTTCGATTATGGTCTTAATGTCCAGATTCTCCACAATGGAGGAAATCTTTTCCTCGGCCTTGCTTTCAAATAATCCCTTCAAAGACGAGGCAATCTCATCAGTGTTTATTTCACTTAAAAGGGCATCTACCTTCGATTGTATTGTGGATTCAAGGGTTTCAGAGATCTGCTCCTTTGAGGGAAGCTCGATCTCAGATATTCTCTGTTTAAGCTCAGCAGCTATCTCCTCCGAGGAGATAGCTATTTGAGGCGCCTGTACTTTCTGCGAGGGCTCCTCAGCCGCCTGTTCTTCAGTTTGGGGTATTTCAAAGGCAGTTTCCATTTCTGGTTCTTCTGTTTCCGGATGGGCCTCTTCCTTTGTCTCCTCTACAACTTCATCCTGGGGCTTGGTCTCTTCAGCACCAAGGGCCTCTGCAAAACTCAGCTCCTCTGAAGTGGCCTCTGCCAGTTCCTCTGTCTCTTTTTCCTCTTCTGCCTCCTCAGCCACTGTTACTGCCTCGGAAGTCTCTTCCTCAACAGGTTCTTCTATAATTTCGGCTACCTCTTCAGCTTCAGGAACCTCTATTGCCTCATCCACTGTGTCGGCTATCTCTGCTACCTCTGCTACCTCAGCCTCTTGTGCTTCAGAAACTTCTTCTGCTGTAGCTTCTGCCAGTACAGCCCCTTCAGTAACAGGCTCCTCAGATACTTCCTCTGATTCTTCTGTTGTCATCTCTCGTTCTGCAAGAAGGGCGTTTATTTTACTTATCAACTCCTCTGATTCAAAGGGTTTAACCAGGTAATCATTAGCCTTAACATCCTGCAGTAGCTCCTCATCTATGGGTTCAAAGGCACCGGCAAGCAGTATAACCGGTATATCCTTGGTTTCAGGATCACTTTTTATCTTTTCACATAGCTGGTAACCATTCATCTTTGGCATCTCTACATCTGCCAGCACAATGTCTGGCCTGAATTCTTTTAATATTTCAAGTGCCTCCTGACCATCTGATGCATTTCTTATCTCGAAGCCCTCATCAGCAAGTACAAGCTCCACCACCTTCTGAATCGTAACACTGTCGTCAGCCAAAAGTAGCTTTTTAGACATTTTCCACCCCTCTTTAACGAGCCAGGCTCGGATTATAAAAGGCTACACTATTATGACAAATTTTGTTTTTTAAATCAACAACTAAACAAAAAATTAAAGGCCTTTTGATGATGGAAATGTTAAAATATTTAAGTGAATCAGCAGGAGATTAAATACATCACCAGATTTATTTATTTTGTGACCAGGCCCCGGGAGGATGGATCCCTACTATACTGTTCAGGAGTCAATGTGATCCCCTTCCTGCCGATTACAAAGGGAAGACACAAGGCCATGAATAACCCCGTTATTCGAGGGCTTCAGAATGTAAATTTAGACATTAGGGATATGGCACTTGCCAGAGGTGCTGAACCAATTACATACAATGGGCCTGGCTGTGAGGGGCTTTCGCCTACTGAGGATATATGGTACACCGAACAGATTCTATTTAAGAATCCTCCAGCGGATTTTGCAAGAAAGATAATAGAGTATGCCGTTGTACATGTGCTTAAAAAGATGGACAGGGCTATAATGCTTAACGCAGAGCTACCCGAAAGGGCCTTACAACCTGTGGAACTTGAGGCATTCCTGGAACTGTTATGCCATAAATATGGCTCAAACACTTAAGGTCAGGCCTTCTGGTATCTCCGGTATTGTTTATGCCTTTTTACTGGGGGGATTTTCACTTCTCTGTCAGGTTCTTATCATCAGAAGAGTACTGAGTGTCTTTTCAGGAAATGAATTAATAATTGGAATCATCCTGGCACTCTGGATAGCCTTCACCTCTCTGGGGAGCCTTCTTGTCAGTCGTTTCAGGACAGATGAGAAAGGACTCGGCCTGACATTTATATTGATTGGTTTTGGTTTTCAGTTGATTTTTTCGGTTTCCTGGTTTGTTTACCCTGTGTTTGGACTTCAGTTTGGTGAGGTAATTCCGCTACCTTTTACAATTGTCTGTCTCACTTTTTTACTACTACCTGTGGCCCTTTTATTTGGTGCTCAGTTTCCTATGATTGTCAGTGTATTTAAACAGCCTGCCGCTAAAACCTATGGTCTTGAATCCACAGGTGCATTCACAGGTGGTATGCTTTTTACCTTTATATTAGCTGGCAGGGTTTCAGACGGAGCCCTGGTGTTAGCTATTTCTTTAATTACCGTGTTTGCAGGTATTATTCTACTTAAAAGGCCTGTTTTTCTGGTGCTCCTTATCATCCCAGTTTTGCTTTATACAGCGTTACCTGAGTCTGAAAAAGCAGTGTTTGGCTCTGATGTTCTTCAGAAACTCCAGTCTAAACATGGTGAAATCATAGTAACCAGCACAAAAGGGCAGAAGAATTTCTATCTTAGTGGTAAGCTTCAGTTTTCATACCCTGAGCCCCAGACTGAAGAAATCTCGGCCCATGTACCATCGCTCTTTACGGCCCCTGAGAAGGTGTTAATCATTGGAGGCTCTCCCGGGATTTTAAGGGAGTATCTAAAGTTAGGGGCTAAAGAGATAGTTTATGTAGAGATTAATCAGAGACTATTAAAGGCATCGTTAAATTACCTTAATGAAAGGGACAGGAAAATGATTACAGACTCCCGTAAGGTCGGGTTTGTGTACGCTGATGCCCGAAACTTCCTTTTGAGACAGAGAGGGGCCTTTGATGTAATTGTACTTAATACAACAGTGCCTGAAACAGCAAGCCTGAACAGATACTTTACAAAGGAGTTTTTCCAGCTGATAAAAAAACATCTCAAAGAAAAAGGGGTCTTGCTTGTAAGATTAAAGGCTGTACCAGGGTACATGGGTAATGCCATGGCTCGTCTAAACAGTTCTATTTTCAATACCCTGAAAGCGGTGTTTCCATATGTTGAGGTTACCTCCATGGAATACGCCCTGTGTATTGCATCAAAAAGGCTACTGAATGCATCACCAGATGTGCTGAAGGAAGTCTTCAGGCAAAAAAGGACAGATACCGTGTATTTCAATAGCTCAATCATTGAGGATATGTTTTCACCCTTTAAAAAGATGAGTTTTATGGAACTACTTGACAGGAAAACAGGGATTAACACCGACAGGCATCCTGTTGCCTATCTATACAATATTATTCTCTGGAGCGAGGCAAATGGTGGAACCTTTATAAGGTTTTTTATTGACCTGAAAAGGGGATTTCTGATGTTTTTAGGCTCTGCTTTGGGGGTCTTTCTTCTGATAATAGGTTCAAAAGGAAGGCAATCCGAGTATACAGTGGTTTTTACCACGGGCTTTGTTACCATTAGTATTGTAAGCCTTTCAGTGCTTCTTTTCCAGGCACTTAAAGGATACATTTATGAACAGATTGGCCTCATTACAGGCCTTTATATGATCGGAAGCGCCATAGGTGCCTGGGGTGCCCATAGGATCAATCCTACTTCAAGGGGGCTTTTTATTTCTGAGGCAGCCTTTTTGATGCTACTTATTAGCTATCTGTTTGCAAGTCGAGATGTTAGCGGACTTTACCTCTGTGTGTTGTTTTCAGGGATTCTCGGGGGGCTGTTGTTTTCACTTTCAGCCATGGTTAATGAGGATGTTTCAGTGCTTTATGCAACCGATCTGGCAGGTGCCTCTGGTGGTGCTGTGCTAAGCACTCTTTTTCTGTTTCCCCTTTTTGGGCTTTACTATACAATTGGATTTTTGATATATCTGAAACTCATCTCACTTTTTCTGCTTTATAAGAGATGATAAGGACCCGGGTTGGTATTTTCAGGGTAATTTTTCTCCTTATTGTCCTTGTCAGTCTGGCAGGAGGGAGATTGCTGGTCGGTGATGAAAAGACCAATGTAGAGCAGTATCTACAGGGCCTGGCTGGTGAAGGAATTGTATTTGCCAAAAGGACAGGACACTCTCCTGTTTATCCCTCAAACACTGATGTGGTTGCCTTTAACACCTACGACATAGTGCCCTGGATAAGAGGATATGCAGGTCCAATTAAGGTTCTGGTTGCCCTTGATTCAAAGGGAATCATTCGGGGGATCAGGATCATTGAACACAATGAGACAAAAAACTATGTCCACTATATGTTGACCAGGGCCTATCTGAGCCAGTTTATTGGCAAGAAGGTAACTGATCCATTCAAAATTGGTCTGGATGTGGATGGTATAAGCAGGGCAACCGTAAGTGTAAAGGCTCTGGCAAGGACAATAAAAGAGGCATCCCGCCAGGTGGCCATAAAACAGTTTAAGATACAGGTGCCTGAGGCAGAGGGCTCAAGCGTGGCTGGTCTGAAGTTTGTAATATATTTGGCTTTTTTTATTATTGTCTTTTCCTTTTATTTTGTTACAAGAAAGAGTCGGACATTGCTGAGATATCGCAGGCTGATACTGACGGCTTCATTGGTAGTCATGGGAATCTATATTGCCACTCCCTTTTCAATTATCCATATTTTTAATATACTGCTTGGAAATTATTCAACCTCTCTTTTATGGGTTGCACTGATACTTACCATGCTGTTTGCCATGATTGTGGCAGGAAGGTTTTACTGTGGCTGGTTGTGTCCCTTTGGTGCAGTGTTAGAGTTAATGGATGCTTTAAAAGTAAAAAAGTGGAAAATTCCAGAGGACATAGACCAGAGACTTCGGATATTAAAATACATATTGCTTCTACTTATAACCCCAGTTGTCTTGATATCTGGAAGGGCAGACTATGCAGTATTCGAGCCATATTTAACACTGTTTTCCTTTCATGGAAACCTTTTATTGTGGGCGCTGGTTTTTTTAATGCTTACGATTAACTTAAGGGTTAAGCGGCTCTGGTGTCGATACCTCTGTCCGGTAGCAGCAGTGCTTGGTCTTTTTGCCCTGTCTGATAAGGGATACAGGAGTCTGCCAGGCTGCCCCATGGCAAATCCGCAACAGCCCCATATATCCGAGTGCATCAGATGCAATCTCTGTTATGGCTCAAGTACATCGGATGAAGTGTAGAGCTTCTTGATTAGCCAGGCCATATTCTGGCCAAGGTCGCGCATGGTTTTTATGCCCTCTTCATCATTTAAGACCTCACCGGGCTGACGCCCACGACCAAGATTCCAGTAACTGGAGCCCGGCACCACCATCTGGGCAATAAGGAAGAAAAAGTTTAACGAGTTGAACACATGGGTAGCACCCCCACGCCTTACTGCTACAACTGATGCACCAACCTTTCTTTTAAGCATATCTTCATTGGCCCTGGCCACCATACCAACCCTTTCAATAAAGGCCTTCATGTTGGCTGTAACATCGGCAAAATAGGTGGGTGAACCCAGTATGATACCTTCTGCATCAAGCATTTTTTCAATGTATTCGTTTATCTCATCATCCACACCATGGCAGCGCTGATCCTTGTTTTTCCAGCACTTATAACAGGCTATGCAGCCAGATAGATTTTTACCTGCAAGGCTTATTAACTCGGTTTCTATCCCCTCTTTCTGTAGCTCCTCAAAGACTATCTTGATTAATGCCTCGGTGTTACCTCCCTTCCTTGCGCTTCCATTGAAAGCAATTACCTTCATCTAAGACCTCCTTTTGAAAGGATATTTGTTATTATATATTAATGACCGATGCCACAAAACTGAGGCTTACTATTGTTTTTTCCCTGTTTCTACTTACCACCATCATACTATATAACATTTTCCAGGATTATTTCGATACTCAGATAATATCATATATAAAAAGAAAGATCTATTACGAACAGGTTATCTCAAAAAAGGACCTTAGTCGCCACAAGGCCAGATACTGGAGGAAACTGAATGAGTAGCTATAATCTCTTTGTATATGGGACACTGATGTGGCCTGAGGTAGTGCAGGCCATCCTTGGGCATCCTGTAGCATCGGAGGATGCCTTGCTGAAGGGATTCAAACGGTGCAGGATGAAAGGAGTGCTATATCCTGGTTTGAAGAGGGATCAGGCATCCTCTGTTAAGGGCAAGCTCCTCAGAGGACTTACCGATGAAGATCTCCAGCGTCTGGATAAATTCGAGGGGGATGAATACGAGCGCATTTCTACAGAGGTTCAGACCAGGCAGGGACAGGTTGAGGCCTATGTTTATCTCACAAAGGAGGAGTTTTTAGACAACCTTGAGGATATTCCCTGGTATGAAGAGGATATTTCAGAGGCAGAAAGAAGGCTATTTTTAAAGGGTGAAGATATTGACTTTTTAGGCTAAAATTAAGTATGAAAAAGACCCTTCAGTGCCTGTTGTGCCCTACGGAATGTGTGCTCGAAAACTACCAGATTGGTGGTTGCCGGGTTCGCATAAACATTGAAGGTGAACTTTACAGCCTCGTCTATGGAAAACCCTGTGCCGTTGCAATAGACCCGATTGAGAAAAAACCATTCTTTCATGTACTGCCAGGTACAAAGGCCTTTTCAATTGCAACTGTTGGCTGTGTGCTGGGTTGCAAATTTTGCCAGAACTGGCAGATTTCTCAGGCACGACCTGAGGATTCCAAGAACTATGATCTGCCACCTGATAACCTTGTGCGTCAGGCAGTCTTTTATGGCTGTAGTAGCATTGCCTATACTTACACTGAACCAACGGTGTTTTACGAATATATGTATGACACTGCAGAGATTGCAAATAGATTTGGTGTCATAAACACCATGCACACCTGTGGATATATAAATGAAAGGCCTCTCAGAGAACTATCAAAGGTACTTCAGGCTGCCTGTGTGGATCTCAAGGCCTTTACAGAAGACTTCTATGCCCGACTCTGTGGAGGCAGACTCAAACCAGTGCTCGACTGTCTGCTTACATTAATGGATGAGGGGGTATGGATTGAGATAACCAACCTGGTAATTCCAACACAAAACGACAATCCTGATGAGATCCGGAAGATGTGCAAATGGATTTACAGAAACCTTGGCCCTGATGTGCCAATACACTTCTCAAGATTTTCTCCCTATTACAAGATGAAAAATCTGCCACCCACGCCCTTTAGAACACTTCAGATGGCAAGGCAGATAGCACTGGAAGAAGGAATGAGATATGTATATATCGGGAATATACGTTCTGAGGCAGAAAACACTTATTGTCCGAACTGTAAAAGGATTATAATCCAGAGGGAAGGATACTTGGTGAGATTTGTAAAGATAAAGGATTCAAGATGTGAGTATTGTGGATTTACTATCAAGGGGGTATGGAGTTAGAAATGTTTGGTAGAAGAGAGTTTATAAGGTTTTTCTTGCTGGGCTCTTTATTTTCGGTTGCTGGAAAACTCGCCTGGCCTTTTAAGCAAAAAAGGCATACCTTAAAGAGGGCATGGTTCTGGAAAAAGGTATAAAAAGTATCTGGGTAGTCCTATTAACAGTGGTTCTGTCAGTACTACCTGCCTGTAAAAAGGATATCAAGGAACCATCGGTATCGGGGGCCTTTTATCCGTCCAATCCCGAAACCCTTTCAAAGATGATAGATGGTTTTTTAGAAAAGGCCAATCCTCCTTCTCTGGAAGGCTCATTGGTAATGCTATTTTCTCCCCATGCAGGATATATTTACTCAGGAGAGGTTGCTGCCTATACATACAAGACACTCAAGGGCTTTAAAAAGAGACTGATTATCCTTGTGGGGCCAAGCCATTATGCACGTTTCAAAGGGGCCTCTGTCTTTATGGGCGATTATCTAAAGACACCCCTGGGGCTGATTGAGGTTGACAAGGCCGTATCAGCATCGCTGATCAATGACGATGCCGACTGTAAATACTATCCAGAGGCTTACAGGAAGGAGCATTCCCTTGAGGTTCAACTGCCTTTTCTTCAAAAAACCCTGAAAGACTTCAAGACAGTACTTATACTGATTGGATCCCCCAGTAGAGAGTCTTTTCGGTTTCTGAGTAAGAGGCTTTCCGAGATAATGAAAAGAAGGAAGGATGCCATAATAATAATCAGCACAGATCTTTCTCATTACCATCCATACAGTGTAGCAAATGAGATGGACCATGAGGTAGTAAATGCTATAGAGCATCTTTCTATAGAGGATCTTGAAAAGCTGCTACAGAGCAAAAAGGGTGAAATGTGTGGCAGCTATCCGGCCTTGCTTGGTCTGAGTGTGGCTCGTGCCCTTGGAGCCACACATGGCAAACTGCTTCGATATGCCAACTCAGGAGATACGGCTGGAAGAAAAGACTCTGTAGTTGGTTATGCATCGATAGCTATTCTCAAGGCACCTCTTACTGAAGGGCAGAAACAGTATCTTCTAAAGCTGGCAAGACAAACCATAGAGACCTATGTAAAAACCGGTAAAACACCCGAGCCTGAGGTAAAGGATGTCAGGCTCCTTGCAAATGGTGCTACCTTTGTTACCATATACAAAAAGGGACATCTATTAAGGGGATGCATTGGAAACATCTTTCCTTTTATGCCTCTTTATAAATCGGTTATTAGAAACGCTGTTGCGGCAGCAAGCAGGGATCCAAGATTTCGACCACTTCAGCCTTCAGAACTGGAAGATATAGAGGTTGAGGTAACTGTTCTTTCTCCTCTTGAACAGATAACAGATATTAGGGAGATAGAGATAGGCAAACATGGTCTTTACATTGTAAAGGATGGACGCTCTGGTATACTTCTTCCACAGGTAGCCACTGAGTTTGGATGGAACAGGGAGCAGTTTCTGCAGGCGGTTTCAGAAAAGGCAGGGCTTCCGCCGGATGCCTGGAAGGATGCCACACTGTATAGATTTACTGCGGAGATAATTAAAAAAGATAATATAACCCTGATTAAATAGATTTTAAAAGTTGTAAACTTTGAGCTTTCCTTGACAGGTTGTGGCTGTCAGCTATATGGCTGAAGTAGTGATCAAGTCTGAGTGCCTGAGTTTTGTACACAGAGTGGCAGCTCAAGACCTGCCCTGTCAATGAGTTTTTCATCCAAAAGTAAATCTCTGGCCTTTCCATCTGCAAGCACCTGTCCGCTGTTAAGTACAATACATCTTGGGCATAACTCAAGCACAAGGTCAAGATCATGGGAGGCTATTATTTTGGAATGGTGAAAGGTCTTTAAAAGATTTATAAGGGCCTTTCTGGCTCGTGGGTCTAATCCAGCGGAAGGTTCATCCATTACCAGTATATCCGGTTTCATAGCAAGTACACCTGCAATTGCGACAGCCTTTTTTTGTCCACCCGATAGTCTGTGAGGGGGTCTATCCTTTAGATGAAGACAGCCCACTTTTTTCAGTGCCTCATCTACCCTTTCAATTACCATTTCCTCTGGAAGCCCCATATTTATTGGGCCAAAGGCTACATCCTCACCTACTGTGGGCATAAAGAGCTGGTCGTCCGGGTTCTGCATTACCACTCCTACCTTACGACGAATTTCGGGTAGAGTCTTTTTAGTTACGGGCACCTCTCCAACTAAAACCTCGCCACTGGTTGGCAAAATAAGGCCATTCATTAACATAAGCAGGGTTGTTTTCCCCGCTCCATTTGGTCCAACTATAGCCACGGCCTCACCATGTACCACCCTGAAACTCACATCCTTTAAGGCCTCAGTTCCATCAGGATATACAAAGGAGACATCTTTAAATTCTATGATATGATGACTCATAGTTACTATTTTAAAATAACTGACCTATAGCCAACGAAAGATTATATTTTCTAAAAAGGATAAAGAGCCCAACCCATATTATTAAATAAAACACTTCCTTTGTTCTGATTCGATGAGTTCTTTTTTGAGGAATCGTGCCAGAGTAACCACGAGAAAGCATAGCCGAGTATATTCTATCTGCCCTATGTATTGTTCTAACAAGAAGTATTCCAGCAAGGTTTATAAATGTCTTTATTCCACGACCTTTTTTCCCGAAAGATCTTGAATCCCTTGCTCGTACCATTCTGAGGGCCTCTTCAACAAGAACAAAAATATACCTGTATAGAAGCATTAGCTGTACGACAAAGACCTCAGGAACCCTCATCCTTGAAAGCCCTTCACAGATTCCAACAAAGGATGTGGTAGCGATTAAAAGCAGAGCAGCACTGATGGTTAAGATGAATTTTACAATAATAGATAAAAAAGATATCCATCCAGTTGTTATGGTGATTCCGTAAAGCTCCATGACGGGGGTTTTGTCCAGGAAGGGATTAAATATTGCTACCATGAGTACAAAGGGTGAAACAATAACAAGTTTTTTCAATATAAAACCCAGCGGAATCTCTGCAAGAGCTATAATAAAAACAGGATAAATAAAGAACGATAAAAGACCTGAGAGTTCCTTTTGAGGAAAGGAGACCACAGTGACCACAAAGGTCAGGGTCACTATGGTCTTAATTCTTGGGTCAAGCCTGTGTATAAAGCTCTTTTTGTATGAAAGACTATCGAGGTATCCGAGATTAAAAAAACTATTGGCTATTTCCACTTCTTGAAAATCTCCTTAACCCCATCCCAAAAGCTGCAACCACCAGCAGCACAATCAATCCACCAAGGATTCCAGACAGAGATGTTCCCGGATCAGCATTCGGCCAGCCTTCAGCTGCTTCCTCTGTGGTGGCTTCTGGTTCTGGTAAACTGTAATCAGGTAAAATAGCGGTCTTTTCCTGTATGCTTTGTAGCTTATTAACTATCGGATTATCTTTCTGTTCCAGTTCGGGTTCACCATAGACATTCATAATTGACCACTCAAGACCGTCCGGATGGGTTGATGCAAACCAGGATAAAAGCCCACCTGTAATAACAGCCATTATCGAAAGGGCAATTACGGCCTTCTTGTATGATACGGTGGTTTTTTTCTCAATAATTTCTGGCTGAATCGAGCGGATGTAGTTTACGACACCTGCTGTTATAAAGCCTTCGGCAATTCCAATGGCAAGATGAATTGGCTGCATTAACATCAGGAAGTTTTTAAAAGGCAACTCAGAAATTCCAGACAACTTTGTCTGTAACACCACCGAAAAGGCCCCGAGTTGGAGAGCAGCTACAACTGACAGCACTGAAGCAAGTGTGATTTTTTTTGGCGTAGGGTTGTCCTTTACGATTGCCTTGTATATGAAAGGGTATGCTATATAGGATGGATAAAAACCGAGATTCCAGATGTTTGCTCCAAGTGCCAAAAGTCCGCCATCAGCAAAAAACAAGGCCTGTACTGTAAGTACCGATGCAATAACAATAAAGGCAGCATTAGGCCCCAGCAGTATAGCCAGTAGCATTCCACCGCCGATATGTCCGCTCGAACCAGTGCCAGGAATGGTAAAGTTAATCATCTGGGCAGCAAAAACAAACGCCCCCAGCACACCCATTAAGGGTATTAACTTTTCGTTTTCTTCCTGTCTTAGCTTCTTTGCAGCATATGCTGTTGTGGCTGCAGTAGCAGCCCAGAATACTCCACCCACTGCCGGTGATAATAAGGCATCTGCCATATGCATGGTATACCTCCCGATTAGTTAATTTTATCCTAATTTAGAAGTCCACACCAAGTCTTAAATAAAATTCGTTGTTACTGTCTTTCATATCAGTTTTCACACGATACTCGGTTCTTCTGATTTCTCCTGCCACAAAGGCATTGAGACCGGTCTCCTCAT
>JAADIE010000128.1 GCA_013151495.1 Nitrospirota bacterium
TTCAACCCTACTTATCCGTTCTCCTGTCTTTCCTTCTTCTATGTGTATTGTTTTTCTCTTAGAGTGGTAAATATCTCTATACCTATCTACGTCCAGGGTATTAACATTCTTGACAAAAGTAAAATTTTCTGGTAATATATCAAGTCTTTTTAAGAGAGTAATTGGAGGTGTAAGTGCCAACTATACAACAGCTGATAAGAAAAGGCAGAAAGAAGATCAAGGAAAAGACAAAAAGCCCTGCACTTCAGGGCTGCCCTCAGCGTAGAGGGGTTTGTACAAGGGTATATACAACTACACCCAAAAAGCCAAACTCGGCATTGAGAAAGGTGGCAAGAGTAAGGCTCACAAATGGGTATGAGGTAACTGCATATATACCCGGTATTGGGCACAACCTTCAGGAGCACTCTATAGTGCTTATCAGGGGTGGAAGGGTTAAAGACCTGCCGGGCGTTAGGTACCACATTATTAGAGGTGCCCTTGACACAATGGGTGTGGCAGACAGGCGTCAGGGCAGATCCAAATACGGAGCCAAAAAGCCTAAATAGGGAGAATAGTAATGCCAAGAAGAAGAGTTGCAGAAAAGAGAGAGGTTTTACCAGATCCAAAATACAACAGCAAGCTGGTGAGTAAGTTTATAAATACAATAATGCGGGACGGTAAGAAGTCTCTTGCCGAGCGTATCTGCTATGGTGCTTTCGATATTATAAAAGAAAAAACCGGAGAGGATCCGCTAAAGGTCTTCAAGACCGCTATAGAGAATGTGAGACCTCAAATTGAGGTTCGCCCTCGCAGGGTGGGTGGTGCAACCTATCAGGTCCCTGTTGAGGTGAGGCCCAATCGTAGTATAGCTCTGGCATTCAGGTGGATAAGGGATAATGCTCGTAAAAGAGGTGAGCGGACAATGATGCAGAGGCTGGCTGGTGAGTTGCTGGATGCATACAATGGGACAGGGGCTTCAATAAAGAAGAAAGAGGATACCCACAAGATGGCAGAGGCCAACAGGGCCTTTGCACACTACAGGTGGTAGGTTAACCTCTTAAGATTTCCTTGGAAGGAAAATTCACTGAAGTAATAACTTTGAATAGATAACTATTGTCTTTTAAAGGAGAAGGAGAGCTAAAGTGAGGTTTCCGTTAGAAAGAGTTAGAAATATCGGTATAATGGCCCATATCGATGCGGGCAAGACCACTACAACCGAGAGGATTCTTTACTATACAGGTGTGACCTATAAGATTGGTGAGGTCCACGAAGGTACTGCCGTAATGGACTGGATGGTTCAGGAGCAGGAAAGGGGTATTACCATTACCTCGGCGGCAACCACCTGCTTCTGGAAGGACCACAGGATAAATATAATCGACACACCCGGGCATGTGGACTTTACAATAGAGGTTGAGAGGGCGCTGAGGGTGCTTGATGGTGCCATAGCAGTGTTTGATGCTGCTGCTGGTGTTGAGCCTCAGTCAGAGACGGTATGGCGTCAGGCAAACAAGTACAAAGTGCCCAGGATAGCCTTTATGAACAAGATGGATAAGATGGGTGCCGATTACTTCATGTCAATTAACTCGATGGTGGAGCGTCTTGGTGCCAATCCTGTGGCAATACAGATCCCTATAGGCGCTGAAGAGACCTTCAGGGGCCCGATTGATCTTGTTAAAATGAGGGCCTTTTATTTTGATGATGAGACTCTGGGGGCAAAGTTTGTTGAGGATGAGATACCTGAGGAGTACAGGGCTCAGGCAGAGGAATACAGAGATAAGATGCTTGAGGCCCTGGCTGATGTGGATGAAAATATAATGGAGAAGTACCTCAATGGAGATGAAATAACTGAGGATGAGATAAAGAAGGCCCTGAGAAAGGGCACTCTTGAGATGAAGATTACACCGGTGCTCTGTGGATCGGCCTTTAAAAACAAGGGTGTGCAGTTACTGCTTGATGCTATCGTTGATTATCTGCCTTCACCACTTGATATTCCACCTGTAAAGGGTAAAACGCCTGATGGTAAGGAAGAGATTCGTAAGGCATCAGATGATGAGCCCTTTTCAGCACTTGCCTTCAAGGTTATGACAGACCCTTATGTTGGGCAGCTTACCTATCTCAGGGTTTACTCTGGTGTTATGACGGCAGGCTCTTATGTATATAATGCAACCAAGGGTAAAAAGGAGCGTATCGGAAGGCTGCTTAAGATGCACGCAAACAAGCGTGAGGAAATAAAAGAGGTTCGTGCTGGAGATATCGCTGCTGCTGTTGGTCTTAAATACACCCTGACAGGTGATACGCTCTGTGATGAGAACAATCCTATTATACTCGAGGCTATGGAGTTCCCAGAGCCTGTTATTTCAATTGCCATAGAGCCAAAGACCAAGGCAGATCAGGAAAAGCTTTCTGCAGCTCTGTCAAAGCTTGCCCAGGAAGACCCATCATTCAGGGTTACCTTCGATGAGGAGACCGGTCAGACCCTGATCTCCGGCATGGGTGAGCTTCATCTTGAGATAATTGTTGACAGGCTGATCAGGGAGTTCAAGGTAGGTGCAAATGTTGGTAAACCTCAGGTTGCCTATCGTGAGACCATCAAGACACCTGCCAAGGCAGAGGGTAAGTTTATCCGCCAGACTGGTGGTCGTGGTCAGTATGGTCATGTTCTTATAGATGTTGAGCCCCTTGAAAAGGGTAAGGGCTTTGAGTTTGTTAACAAGATTGTTGGTGGCGTGATTCCAAAGGAATATATCCCTGCGGTAGAGAAGGGAATTAAGGAGGCCATGGAGTCGGGTATACTTGCCGGTTATCCAGTTGTTGATGTAAGGGTTACGCTCTATGATGGTTCTTATCACGAGGTCGACTCCTCTGAGATGGCCTTCAAGATTGCAGGTTCAATGGCCTTTAAGGAGGCCTGTCAGAAGGCAAATCCTGTTTTGCTTGAGCCTATAATGTCGGTTGAGGTGGTTACCCCTGAGGATTATATGGGTGATGTTATAGGTGACCTTAACTCAAGAAGGGGTAAGGTCCAGAGTATGGAGAAAAGGGGTAATGCCCAGGTTATAAAGGCCCTTGTTCCGCTTTCAGAGATGTTTGGTTATGCCACTGATTTAAGAAGTAAGACACAGGGAAGGGCCACATACACAATGCAGTTTTCTCATTATGAGGAGGTTCCAAAGAATATCGCAGAGGCAATAATCTCGAAAGTTAAGGGTGAGTAAAAAATATAGAGATTTTTTGATGCGATTTTTGGTATATTATTAATCCGTTTTTGATTAAATATTGAAATTCAACAAATTAAGGCAGTATAGAGGAGGATTCAGATGGCAAAGGAGAAATTTGAAAGGACGAAGCCGCATGTAAATGTTGGAACGATAGGGCATGTAGACCATGGGAAGACGACATTGACGGCAG
>JAADIE010000078.1 GCA_013151495.1 Nitrospirota bacterium
CGATCATCAAAGGTTTCCCCTTATCCGGTAAATATTGGCAAGATGGGTGAGGTAAAAATTCTTGTAAGGGAAGAGGATCTTGAGGAGGCTCAGAGGGTAATTGAAGAAAGAGGACAATAGACCTAAACCACAAGAAGAAGGTTCAGGATGTAAAGAGAAATGTCCTTACTGCGGTAAACCTTGCATTAGTGAGCGACACCAGGAGTGGAAACATCGTTGTCCTGATGGGCATACCTGGTGGATGAGGTACTGTTATAGCCTTTAGTGCTTAAGAGGAGAGCTTTTTCCTTAGCAATTCATTAACCGCCTTTGGATTTGCCTTTCCTTTTGATGCCTTCATTACCTGCCCGACAAAGAAACCAAGCAGTTTCTGCTCGCCATTGCGATAACGTTCCACCTCTTTAGGATGCTGAGAGAGGATATCCTCTACCATTTTCTCAATCTCCGATGTATCGGTAATCTGCACAAGCCCTTTTTCCTTTACCACCGCCTCGGGGTCTTTTCCACTTTCGAAGATCTCAGCAAAGACCTTTTTAGCAATATTTCGGCTTATGGTGCCCTTGTCAATCAATCCAATGAGCTTAACAAGATGCTCTGGTGTGATCTTGCATTCGGTAATATCCATGTTGTTTTCATTCAATAACCGTAATAGTTCTGTCATCATCCAGTTGCTAACCTCTTTTGCTTTACCACCAAGGGCCACGGCCTCTTCGAACCACTCGGCAATAGCCCTCTCCTCTGTTAGTATCTGGGCATCATACTCAGGAAGGGCATACTCGGTGATGTATTTTTGAAACTTCTGATCAGGCAGTTCAGGGAGTGCCTTTTTGATCTCCTCTATCCATTCCCTGGAGACCTCAAGTGGCACCAGGTCGGGCTCTGGAAAGTATCTGTAGTCGTGGGCCTCTTCCTTTGACCTCATGGAGAAGGTAACGCCTCTTTCAGCATCCCAGAGTCTGGTCTCCTGAACTATGGTTCCTCCTTCTGATAAAACCTTAATCTGGCGCTTTATCTCATACTCCAGGGCCTTTTCTACAAACCTGAAGGAATTTATGTTTTTTATTTCGGTTTTTGTACCAAATTCTGTAACCCCTACTGGTCTAATGGAAACATTCGCATCGCACCTAAGTGAGCCCTGCTCCATGTTACCGTCGCATACACCAAGATAACGAAGAATAGCCCTCAGTTTTTTCATAAAAACCGCTGCCTCTTTCGGGGTGCGAATGTCGGGCTCTGTAACAATTTCAAGCAATGGTACACCTGCTCTGTTCAGGTCAACAAGGCTACTGTCTCTTTCATGGATATTTTTTCCAGCATCCTCTTCCATGTGTATCCTGGTTATGCCGACCCTCCTATTAACTCCATCCACCACAATATCCACATAGCCATGCTCGCAGATTGGGAGCTCATACTGACTAATCTGATAGCCCTTGGGAAGGTCTGGATAAAAGTAGTTCTTTCTTGCAAACCTGCTATAGGGGGCGATTTTACAATTCATGGCAAGACCGGTTTTTATTGCAAACTCTACAACCCTTTTGTTAAGTACAGGTAGTACCCCTGGCATCCCTATGCAGACCGGACAGGTCTGACTGTTTGGCTCTGAACCAAACTCTGTTGAACAGCCACAAAAGATCTTTGTTTTTGTTAATAACTGGGCATGTATCTCAAGACCTATAACTGCCTCGTAGTTCATAACCGGGGTCTCCTTTTGTGCCAGTCAGTGAGTTGTTCATACTGATGTGCCACCCTTAAGATGGTTTCCTCGTCAAAGGCCCTGCCGATTATTTGCAGACCAATAGGCAGACCCTCTGAATTAAAACCACAGGGTACCGAGATGGCCGGAATTCCGGCCAGATTAACAGAGATGGTGTATATATCGTTTAAATACATCTTAAGGGGGTCATCTATTTTTTCACCGATTTTAAAGGCCACTGTAGGAGTGGTTGGGGTAATTATAACATCAACCCTCTCAAAGGCCTTTTCAAAGTCCTGTTTTATAAGGGTACGAACCTGTTGTGCCTTGCGATAGTAGGCCTCGTAGTAACCGGCCGAAAGTGCATAGGTGCCAAGCATTATTCTACGCTTCACTTCTGGCCCAAAACCCTTTGAGCGGGTCTCAAGGTACATATCCATTAGATTAGAACTGTCTATCCTGAGACCATATTTAACACCATCGTAGCGGGCAAGATTGGAGCTTGCCTCAGAGGTGGCAAGTATATAGTAAGTGGCTACAGCATACTCGGTATGAGGAAGGCTTATCTCTTCCACCTGAAGCCCCTGAGCCTCCAATGTTTCGATGGCCTTTTTTACTGCTTCATCCACCTCTTTGTCGAGCCCTTCAGAGAAGTACTCTTTTGGTATGCCTGCCTTCAAATCCTTTATGTCCCTGTTCAGGTTTTTAGTAAGGTCAGGACAGGTAAGAGGGGCGGATGTGCTGTCTCTTGGATCATGTCCTGATATAATGTTCATCAAGATCGCGGCATCCTCTACGGTCTTGGTAATAGGGCCTATCTGGTCGAGGCTTGATGCAAAGGCAACAAGACCGTATCGAGAGACCCGTCCATAGGTGGGTTTAAGACCTACTACACCACAATAGGCTGCTGGCTGTCTGATTGAACCACCAGTGTCTGAGCCGATTGCGCCAATACACTCATCTGCAGCCACTGAAGCAGCCGAACCTCCACTTGACCCCCCTGGTACGCAGTCTGTGTTCCAGGGATTACGGGTTGTAAAAAAACCTGAGTTTTCTGTGGATGATCCCATGGCAAACTCATCAAGGTTTGTCTTTCCAACAAGTACATAGCCAGCATCCAAAAGCCTTGAGGTAATGGTGCTTTCATAAGGGGGAATGAAGTTTTCAAGTATCCTGGACGAGCATGTTGTAACGATGCCTTTTGTGCATATGTTGTCTTTGATGGCTAAGGGGATGCCCTTTAATGGCAATGCCCCTGTATCAGAGTCAAGCTCTGAAGCCCTTTTGATGGCATGCTCTTTAGTAACAGTAACATAGGCCTTTATTTTTTCATCGACCGACTCGATTCTCTCTAAAGTTGCCCTTGTGAGGTCTGATGGCTTGATTTCCTTTTTTTCAATAAGTTCAATTGCCTTTTTGATGGTCAGGCTGTACAGTTCCAAGATGCCTCCCTTCAGGCTTTTTTTGGCTCTGGCTAATAATTATAAAGCCTTAAAAGTTGTGATTGCAAGCAACCTTTAACTTAATCTAAACTATACTGATGGACCCCATTACCCATGGACTCACAGGAGCGGCACTTTCATATATACCGCCAAAGAGACAGAAGACAATGCTGGTTATGATTCTGGCCTCTCTTGCACCAGATATCGACTATATTACAAGACTCTGGGGTGTTGATATATTTCT
>JAADIE010000059.1 GCA_013151495.1 Nitrospirota bacterium
GAGGGCCTTACAGATTACTCATGGCAATCAGACAAGAGCTGCAAAGCTACTGAATATTTCACGAGATGCATTGAGATACAGAATGCAGAAGTTTGGTCTTTTTGATAAAAGAAATTAGCATGAAAATTGCTTATAAAGAGGTATGATCATGAATATCCTTGTTGTGGATGATGAGCAACTTGTTAGGTGGTTTCTGGAGAGGGCACTTAAACGCAAGGGCCACGATGTAAAGGTGGTATCAAGTGTTATGGAAGCCCTGAATCTTATAAAGAACGAAAACTTCGATCTGATTATAACCGACCTCAGGATGCCTGAGGAAAATGGCTCAATTCTGGTAGACAAACTGTGTGAAATGACGAACCGTCCCAAGATAATGGTTTGCTCAGCATACATAACTCCAGAGCTGGATGTGGAATACCAGAACAGAGGAATTATAACCCTGAAAAAGCCCTTCAAACTGAACGAACTCGACACTGCACTTAATAAACTGACTGCCGTATAATTGACAAATATCTTGATCTAAAAATATAATAATCTGACATATAAAAACATTAACAGGTCTGATATCTTATTTTAATAAACCCAACAGGAGGTTCTTATGGCTGAAGGCATTATTGAAGTAACCACATCAACCTGGGACCAGGAGGTGCTGGGAGAAAAGGGACTTGTAATGGTTGATTTCTGGGCTGTATGGTGTGGCCCATGTCGGATGATTGCACCTACAGTTGAAGAAATAGCCAAAGAATATGCTGGAAAATTAAAGGTTTGTAAATTAAATACAGATGAAAATCCTGATATTGCCAGCAGATACAAGATAATGGGAATCCCGACGCTTATGTTTTTCAGGGATGGTCAAAAGGTAGACCAGATTGTAGGAGCGGTTCCAAAACCTCAACTAAAGGCTAAAATCGATGAACTTCTTGGCTCCTGAGACTAAAAAGAGGTTTTTGTACAGGTTAATCATCCTTCTATTGCCCCTGATAGCGCTTTCCTGCCAGTCCGGAAATAAAAGTGGTGTTCCGGTGGCAGGCACAAAAGCACCGGTATTTAGTGTTGAGGATATAAACGGAAATACAATCGACATAAATAATTATAAAGGAAAGGTTGTATTACTGGAGTTCTGGGCCACCTGGTGTCCACCGTGCAGGAGGTCTATTCCTGAGATGGAGACATTATATGAGAAATTTGCTGATAGGGATTTTGTGTTAATAGCGGTAAGTATTGACGAGGGTTCAAATGCGCTCGAGGCAGTAAAAAACTTTGTTGATGAGTTTAACATGACATATCCGGTCGTAATTGATACTGGCGAGATAAGCAAGAAGTATCAGATAACAAGCATACCAACTATATTTCTGATAGACAAAAGCCAGAAAATAGTAAAGCGCTATATGGGATATACACCCGGGCTTGGTGAAGAGCTAAGCCGACAGATAGAGGCGCTACTTTAAAAAAACATTATGTTTGATTCATTAAGTGAACGTTTAGAAGGGGTTTTTAAGAAACTCAAAGGAAGGGGATACCTCAAGGAAGAAGATGTCGATGTGGCCCTCCGAGAGATAAGACTTGCCCTCCTTGAGGCTGATGTTAATTTCAAGGTTGTTAAGGATTTTATAAGCAGAGTCAGAGAAAAGGCAATTGGTAAGAATGTTCTTGAAAGTCTGACCCCTGGACAGCAGGTAGTTAAGATTGTTCATGAGGAGCTGATCGAACTACTTGGAAGCAAAAATGAAAAGATACAGCTCTCCCCAAACCCACCCACAATAGTAATGATGATTGGTCTTCATGGTTCAGGTAAGACCACAACTGCTGCAAAACTTGCAAATCTATTTAAGAAACATGGGAGAAGGCCCATGCTTGTGGCAGCAGATCTGCAAAGGCCTGCTGCAGTGGATCAGCTTGTAACCCTTGGAAAACAGATTGATGTTCCAGTATACGCGAGGCGTGACGAAAAAGACCCGGTGAAGGTCTCAAAGGAGGCAATCGTAGTGGCCAGAAACACCACCCGCGATATTGTTATTATCGACACGGCTGGCAGGCTTCATATCGACGAAGAGTTAATGCAACAGCTAAAGGCTATCAAGGAGGCGGTCAACCCTCACGAGGTGTTGTTTGTTGCTGATGCCATGACGGGACAGGATGCTGTCAATATAGCCAAGAGCTTTAACGAAGAGATAGGTATAGATGGTGTAATTCTTACAAAAATGGATGGTGACGCCCGTGGTGGGGCTGCTCTTTCAATCAGACATGTTACAGGCAGACCAATTAAATTTATGGGTATTGGTGAAAAGATCGATATGCTCGAGCCATTTCATCCCGACAGGGTGGCTTCCAGGATACTCGGAATGGGCGATGTGCTCAGTTTTATCGAAAAGGCCCAGGAGGCAGTATCTCTGAAGGAGGCTGAAGACTTACAGAAGAAGCTACTTGAAGAAACTTTTACCCTTGAAGATCTCAAGGAGCAATTGAGAAAAATAAGGTCCATGGGACCTATTGAGAATCTCCTTTCCATGATTCCTGGTATGGGTAAACAATTAAAAAATGTCCGTATCGACGAAAAAGAGTTTGTCAGAATTGAGGCCATAATTAACTCCATGACGCCTGAGGAAAGAAGATACCCAAAAATTATTAATGGTAGCAGAAAAAAGAGGATAGCCCGTGGAAGCGGCACATCGGTAAGCGATGTAAATCGTCTTCTTAAACAATACAAAGAGATGAAGCGAATGATGAAGATGATAAAGGGCAAGAAGGGTAAGTTCAGACTGCCAAGATTTATGCCCTTTTAGTTTTTTATCACTGCCTGATCGTATTCATTATTCCAATCCTTATCATCATTACAGCAATCGAGGCAAGCAGTATTGCCATCAGTTTTGAAATCGCAAGTATACCGGTTTTTCCTATCAGTCGGTGAATGGTTGAGGCCTTTGTAAAGGCAATCCATACGACACCCAGATTAGCCACTAACCCTATAAAGGGGATAAGTATTCCGTAGTGTTCCAAAAGCACGATAAGTGTTGTCAGAAGGGCAGGGCCAACGATCATGGGCACTGCAATTGGAACCACACCAATGGTTGTTCGATCTACTCTTTTTTCTTTAAGTGTGCCCGGATGAACAATTTCCAGTACTGCAATAATTAAAAGAACCAGCCCTCCGGCTATTTTAAAGTCGTCAACGGTAACACCGATCTGTCTGAAAACTATTTCACCTGCTGTTACAAAGGCAATACTTACTGCTAAGGCAGTTATTATTGATTGTTTTATTATTGTAGCC
>JAADIE010000032.1 GCA_013151495.1 Nitrospirota bacterium
TATCTTCTCCATCACCTCCATTGGCTGAGTCATGGCATTCACAGAGAGATAATAATGAGAAACTTTTGTAACTTCATTCCACTTAAGCCTTGTAGGGTCTTTTATTGGCTCCTGCAACAGTGGTTTTGTATCGCAGTTTGTAACTATATACAGCCAGTAGCAGTCACGGCGGTCTTCGGCCACACGTCTCTCATTGGGGGTCAAGAGTATAGTTCCACTTTCCCCACTAATGCCTTTTACCTCAATAAGTCTGAGTTCCCCTGTTTCAAGGTTGAGACTTGTAATATCATAGCCAAGGTTTTTCTCATGAACATCATATACCTTACAACCACGGGCCCTTTCATACTCAATAACAACCTGCATAGCCTTTGCCTCTGTCTCAGCATCAGGTTGCAACCGTCTTACCTCAGGAGTCTCCTTTTCAGGATGAGGCAGAACAAGAACGCTCGTTATTTTTTCTACTGACTGGAGGGTGACTGAACGCTCTTTCTCAAGTTCCCTGAGCCTTCTCTCTCGCCTTGCCAAGAGTTCTGCATGGCGGGCTTCAGCCTGTACAAGACGACCTTCTGCGCCTGGGACCTTTTGTTCAACTTCAGCCGCGGCTCTGCCAATTTCATCATCCACCTTTTGAAGCAGTTCAGTGAGAGACCAGTTAACGTGATCTCTAATCCTGTCAATCTCTGTTGCTCTTTCCTGACGGACATTCTCAAGAAAAGGACGGAGTTCATTCTCATAAAGCCAGTCTTCAACCTCAGGCTTTGATGCAACAGGTGGTAAATCGCTTGTGGTGTTTGCAGGTATCAGGTCACCAAGGATTGAAGGGTCATGTGTTCTTGGCTCTCCGCCTTCATTGATTTCCACAACAAAGAGTCTTTCATGAACTACATTGCCCAGCCCATCAACCAATCTGGCACGATAGAAGTCAAGACGAGCAGGTATATCATGTTTCAGAGAATAAAAGCAGGCCCCTTTGCCGAAAGTTTCATTAGACAGGTGAAGTATATGGCGACGAACTGATTCAAAAAGTGGATGCCCTGGTGTAACCCATTCAAGATTATTCTCTTCTGCAATTTTACGATCAGTAGAAAATCGTGGATATTTATATGCTACAGGAGGTAGTCTCCAGTCAGGGTCTCTTTCATATTCCTGAAGGACTAATGGGGTCTTAATCGGCTCAAAGGTATGAGGCAGTTTTGGTGAAGGTTTCAGGTTCAGGCGAACATATTTAGAAGATTCCCTTAAAAAACGGGCAATCGTTTCAGGTACAACCCTCCGTTCCTGTGCCTTGGCCCGCCGCTCAATTAGCATCTCAAGATTCAGTCTCTTTGAGGCAAGCCCCTCAAGAGCGTTCTGGCAGATGGCCCTGAAGTGTTCCTCATCAACATTTCTTAACAAACGGTCTTCAAGATCCGCATCTCCAAGCCGTCCTGCATAGTAATCACGAAGGATCCTTTCTACATGTGAGGCAGGCAGAACCTCTCCAACAACATTAAACACAGCATCATCTTCAAGGGCATTACGAATCTCTTGAAGCCTCTCTAAAAGACGCTGTAGCACACGACCTTCGATTGTATTTGTGGCAACAAAATTAAATATCAGGCAGTCTTTCTGTTGACCATATCGATGTATACGCCCCATCCGTTGTTCAAGTCGGTTTGGGTTCCAGGGGATGTCATAATTAAAGAGTATATTACAGCAATGGAGGTTAATACCCTCTCCTGCAGCCTCTGTTGCCACAAGTATCTGTATATCTCCTGCCCAGAACTGTTGCTCCACATAGAGCCTTGTGCCAGGTTCATTTCTTGAACCTGGCTTCATACGACCATGGATGCATCCTACCTTAAACCCCCACTTTTTCAGACAGTCCATGAGGTAATTCAGGGTGTCTCTGAACTCGGTAAATATGAGGAGTCTTTTTTTGGGGTCATCAAAAAAACCTTCCTTCTCAAGGAGATCTTTCAGCTTAGAAAGTTTTGCCTCTTTACCAGATTCTTCAACCACCTTTGCTTTTTCGGCAAGCCCTCTGAGTTCATTTATTTCTTCCCTGATCTGTTCCTCATTGCTGGCAAGGGTTATTGCCTCAAATATTTCCTCAAGGCGTTCCCTTTCACTGTCTTCCATCTCTTCCAGTTCTTCAGATGAAGGAATCTCTGGCGGGGCTGTCTTTAAAATTTCACGAGCACGCTTTAGTGCTTCTTTAAGGCGTTTCATACGATTTTCAAGGGAATGTCTGAGAGCATAGGTACTTGAGGCCAGCCTTCTCTGGTAAAGTGACATCAGGAACCCAATAGCACGGGCACGGGGGTCATCCCCCTGGGCAGCTGCTATAGCGCTATGTCTTTTAACAAATCGTGTAACCTCTTTATATAGTTCAAACTCCTCTCCATCAATATTGAAATTGGCTGTATGAGGAATACGTTTTGTAAAAATCTTTTTAGCTGCCCATGTACCA
Organism: Nitrospirota bacterium; assembly: GCA_013151495.1. GTDB lineage: Bacteria > Nitrospirota > Thermodesulfovibrionia > Thermodesulfovibrionales > JdFR-85 > JAADIE01. Next base: position 2,453 of record JAADIE010000032.1, read on the forward strand.
TCAGGCTGTTTTTTTGGAAAATAGACCATTGCCTCTTTTGTGCGACGAAGGTAGAAGGGTGCCCGACCTCTATCCATAGCCTCGCGTATTGAACGGACATCTGCATAGGCATCAGCATCAAGAAGTTGAAGGAAAAGGCTGAAGTTTTGAGGGTCACCCTTATGGGGTGTGGCAGTAAGCAAAAGCATGTGGCCTGCGGTATCCCGTAGAAGTTCGCCCAAAGCATAACGGGCGGTCTTCCGTGACGGTGGTGTCCATGACATACGATGGGCCTCATCAACGATGACCAGATCCCAGTGGACCTGCCTGAGACCTGGAAGTATTTCTTCCCTTTTAGCAAGATCAAGGGAAGTTATGACAGTCTTTTGTTCTAACCACTGGTTTACTCCAAATTGATCTCTAATATCGGAACCTTTAAGAACTATGAATTTTTCATCAAACTTTTCTTTTAATTCCCTTTGCCACTGGAATGTAAGATTGGCAGGGCAGACTATTAGTATTCTTTCGGCAAGACCTCTGAGTTTGAGTTCTTTGATAAGAAGCCCTGCCATTATTGTCTTGCCTGCACCAGCATCGTCAGCAAGGAGAAATCTGACGCGAGCAAGTTTTAAGAGATAGTCATAGACCGCTTCAAGTTGATGGGGAAGCGGATCTACCTTGGAAATGGATAACCCAAAGTATGGGTCAAATTCATATGCTATGCCAAGTGAATAGGCCTGAAGTCCCAACCTCAAAAGCTCGGGATTGCCGTCATAACTATGGGTTGAATCAATAATCCTTATGCTTTTTAACTCATCAGGAGTAAGTC
>JAADIE010000035.1 GCA_013151495.1 Nitrospirota bacterium
GACAATAAAGGTATTTTTTGCTATGTTTTAAATATGAAAGGCCTGAAATATATCAGAACCCCACGTCCTTATGAGAGACTTTGGAAGAATCTTTATGTTGATAAAAACCTGGAAGACGAGTGGTTAGAGAGACTAAATGATCTAAAGGTATTCAATCTTATTAGTATTTGTGAGGGGCATCCTGGTAATGGGCGATTTTCTAAAGGAAGTTCTCCCCATATCTATCTTAGAATGAAGGATAAATTTGTTGCTCCCTTTTCGCAGAGATTTGGACTGATTTCAGATGGGCTTTATAAGAAATTGATCGAGCTTTTTAAAGACAGAAATACGATAACAGATATAGAATACAGAATAAAATTCAACACCACAAACTGTAAAGACTGCCCAAAGAGAGAAGTGGTTATCCATATTAGAGCAAGAAAAAAGAGAGCTTCACATAATATGGACAACAGTACAAGAAAATGGTTCATTAAGAAAATAATTGCTGTGGAAAAGTTTGATAGTTTTGTCGAGTCTATACTTCTTAATGGAAATCAAGTCAGCTAATCCCTCCAGGGTTTTCACAATTTTAAAGTTTTTTCAAAATTAGACGAAATAATATATTGATGTAAAAATCCAAGATAGAGGGGTTTCGTATGCAAAGACAGGTTAAAGTTAACTTTGGCAATTTTCTGCTGTCCTTTTCAGAAGCCGTTGATCTTGCTGATCCGGCACTGACCCAACATCAGCAAAGAACGGCCTTTATAGCATGGGAGATGGCAAAAAAGGCTAATTTACCTATGGATCGACTAAAGAATTTGTTTATAGCTGCACTGCTTCACGATATTGGTATCTTTTCACTAAAAGAAAAACTAATGATAAGGCAGTACGAAATAGAGAATCTGGAAAGCCACTGCATAAAGGGCGAGATACTGCTTAAAAGAGTTCCCTGGTTAAAGGAGGCTGCCAGGCTCGTTAGATACCATCATACAAAATGGACCGAATGGAATGAATCGATAGACAGTGATATTGTATTTGACTCACAGATACTATATGTTGCTGACCTGGTTGAGAGAAAGATAAAAAGGGATATCTACATCCTTTTTCAGAAGGAGGATATTTTTTCTGAGATAAGGTCTCTTTCTGGTACAGTGATCCATGACGATATTGTAGAACTGTTTTTCAGCATTTCTCAGACTGAGGAGTTCTGGCTTGATTTATTTAATAGCAGGCTGTATTCTCTTTTGCTTAATGAGGGGCCCTTGAAAGGAATAGAAATTGATTTCGAAGAAATTACAGTAATTTCAGAGTTGTTCAGGCATATAATTGACTTTAGATCACGGTTTACAGCTACTCACTCTTCCGGTGTTGCTGCATCTGCTTTGCTACTGGCCAGACTTCTTGGCCTAACCGAATATGAGATGAAACTACTTGAGGTTGCAGGAAATCTTCATGATATTGGAAAGCTTGCCATTCCCAATGAGATACTGGACAAACCAGGAAAGCTGACAAAAGAAGAGATGGAACTAATGAAGTCGCATACCTATTACACCTACTCTGTTATAAAGACTATTGGAGGTTTACAACAGATTGCTGAATGGGCAGCATATCATCATGAAAAACTTGATGGTTCTGGATACCCCTTTCACTGTAAGGCACCAGAACTCAGTATTGGTTCAAGAATCGTAATGGTTGCAGATATTTTTACAGCATTAACTGAAGACAGACCATATAGAAAAGGCCTTCCAAGAGTTGAGGTTGAAAAAATATTAAAGAAGTTTTCTGATCAAGAACTGCTGGACAGAAATATAATTAAATTACTGCTTGAAAATTATGATGAGGTCCATGCCTTTGTTGCTGAGAAGCAAAAGATAGCAAGGCAGTTCTACGAAAGTCAATTTGCAGAAACAGTTTCTGTTTACAATTAAAAGACTGCTTATTAGGGTATGATGCTGAACCACAGGAGCTGGTTTCTGGGGCCTATTAGCCTTCAGTACTCGAAATCATCAATTTTTAAGGACTTCAATCTTTAGATAGACAGGCCGTTGGTATATTTCGTTTTTAAAGGCAGACCTAATTCAGGAGGGAGATTAAGACTTTGACAATGACCAGTTTTTTGGTGGAGGCGGTGGGAATCGAACCCACGTCCGGAAGTACTACGCTCAGGCCTCTACATGCTTAGTCTGTCTATTTGGTTTCAGATAATGAGATGCCGACAGACAGGCCTCTCATTATCCTAGTCCCCTTAACTCTCGCCTTATCCCCGGGGACACGGGGAGTAAGGCCAGCCTGCTAACCGACGCCAGCTGAGGATAGCAGGCGTCTCCTCAGTGGCGCGCTGCTATCAATTAAGCAGCGAGTGCGAGTTCGCTGTTGGCGTTTGTGTTTTTTCCCGCCTTTTTACGTGGTGACGGGACCACGGCATGCCACCTGAGCTTCGTTACCCCCGTCGAATCCATACGCCCCCTTTTAGGGTTTAGACTCTTGTTTTCATGGCCCTTTCAATCTCTCGACGTGCCTCACGCTCTTTAATGCGCTCGCGCTTTTCATATTTACGCTTACCCCTTGCAATTGCAACCTCTACCTTGGCATAAGGGCCTTTAAAATAAATCTTCAGGGGTATCAGGGTAAGACCCTTTTCCATGGTCTTCCCTATAAGCCGTTGTATCTCCTTTTTGTGAAAGAGCAATTTCCTCGTTCGTAGAGGATCATGATTTGTAATATTGCCATGACTATAAGGGCTAATGTGACAGTTCAGAAGAAAGGCCTCACCATCTTTAATTATAACATAGCTGTCCTTGAGATTGACCCTTCCTTCTCGTAATGACTTAACTTCGGTGCCCTTCAGAACGATGCCAGCTTCTAAGGTTTCCAGGATTTCGTAATCATGATAGGCCTTTCTGTTTTGAGCTACTACTTTCATTTATTATTATAGCATAATTTTTTGATAATGTAGAGTTTTTAAGGATTATGATACAGTGGAATTGTTATAATTAATTTTACATTTACACTGTTTGAAAAATCCATATTTTGTTTGTTTTCGGAGTGTTTGAGATAGAAATGGAGAAATGAGTAAAAGGGCCAAAAGATATCTTCTTGTAATACTTTTGTTTTTTTTCATTGCCCTCTTTGCCACACTAACAATCTTTTTGAGAACCGAGCTGGTGGGCAACAAACTGAAGGATGTACTTATTGGTAAGATCAAAGAATCGGGT
>JAADIE010000110.1 GCA_013151495.1 Nitrospirota bacterium
GGCCATGACCCGAGCTTGACTTTGTCTTTAAAAAGGGCATTAAAGCCGTTGACTATCGCTGTATTACATGGAGGGATAATTGTAGGGTGTAAAAAATAAAGAATACTTGCAACAGCCGGGCCTAATCCTTTAATTTTACGTTGATCCAACAGGATGATTTCTTTGATGATCTGCTCTTCTTTAGTAACATTTATACATTTTTCCAGGAACTGCCCGAAAGCAATCTTATTTCCCTCATTTTCATAAATATCTGGTATTCGTAGTTTTGGTTTCCAGTAAAATGGATGTGCTGCACCCTTGAAAACCTGTTTTTGTTCTGTGATACAGTTTAAAACAAACTCTAAGGAAGACCCTTTAAAATCATTCCCGAAGCTCCCGTTTTTTATATCCCGTATTACTTCAAGAACACCCCTTCGGATAGAACGAAATGCCTTCAGGCGCTCTTCATTGTTTACAAACCAGCTATTATAAACCGTCTCCCCGTCTTTCTTATAATCATCAATTATCGATTTCAGATCCTGGCTCATATTCCTGCCTTTTCATTTTGTTTGCGACGTAACGCCTGCCTAAGTTGCCGGGGCAATTGAAAGTATATCATATTTTTGTGGTGTTTTAGTCTTACCCGTCAAATAGCTTTGCATAGTGCGCAACAATGTTATAGAAATGTTACCCAAAACAGCCTTGAGCTAAAATGGGTAAAAAGGGCTGAGGAGCTGATTATTAAATAAGTTATTGCATCCGGTAAGGAACAGGAATTTATATCCTGACACTATCGGTGCGAAGAGAACCAAGCATGTCCATGATGGTAGAGAGGTGGAGACGATAAGGAAGCTAAGTTTTTTATCTTGACAAGGGGCCTTTTAATGGGCGACTCTATAGTCACATTCTCCGGCGTTCCCACAACCCCTATTTAAATCGATATTCATACGACAGTACAGGATACGGCCCCACACTTTCAATTGTCATGCCATATCCTGCTCCTATCTTTATGTATTGTCGGTCCGCTACTCTCCACTGGTACGATAGGGACGAATACATTAGAAAACCTATCCCAATGCCTGCCGTTGCTACGAAACCATTATTATGGTAGTCATCATAGTAAGAGATACCGGTAGCGGCTAAAGCAGGTATGCCGAATGTATAATAAAAGAATAATTTATCTGTGAGTTTCCGTTCAACTGTATAACCTAATAAATCAACGCCATTATTATATAAAAAGCCAACGTGAAAGGACGATGTGCTTTTTTGCTGATAAGGACTCGTATCCATCTCAGAATATTCCTTTGTTATCTTCTCAATCTTGTCAAAAGTATAAACATATTCACTTCCATCTCTTGTTTGTATTTTGATGCTTTGATCTGGTATTTGCTCGATTACAATTCCAATGATTTTTGAGCCATCTTTCAGATATACTACATCAACTTGCTCCTGTGCCAAAAGATTTACGCTAAAGGAAAATAAGAAAGCAAGGGCTATGAATAGAATCAATTTATTCACCTTTTTACTCCTTTCGGTTTTTTTCCTTAATCTTCAATTGATGATAACACCTAAGAACACCTGAGTGCGACCCCACGCCGATGGCGTTAGGTTAAAGATGTGGCCGGGATTGTTTGGACAGGCAGAAGCGATTTATAAGTGATAAGCTGCCCATTCATGCCGCCCACCCGCTTCTGAGGCAGCGTACTGCAGTAAACAACATTTGGGGTCCTTCGGTCAAGTCTCTGATGCCGCCGCTTATGGTTATAGAACTCAAAATACTTTTTAAGTCCCTGACGGGCCTTCCCCATCGAGTCATAAGCCTTTCAGATATGCTTTACTCTTCTCCAGAGCCGCTAAAAGTGTTTGAAAGCCGCCAGGACAGCATCCGGCGACTTGTCCAATCCCATGCTACGAGATAACAAAACCCCTTCACCATCGGTATGTAGGTTATATCTGCCACCCAGAACTGGTTGGCTCGGCTGACCTCAAAGCCCCTCAGTAAATACGGCTAAACCTTGTGGTCACTATTCGGTTTTGATAAATCACTTTGTCGTGTCAGCGGTAATTCATGTTCCGGGTTTATCATTTCTTTGCGCCTGGCTCGGCTATGCGCCCGAGCGCTACTGATAAAAAATCGTTCTCCATTGTTAACTGTCCGATCTTCGCGTGTAACTCCTTGACCTTAGGCCCCTCCTCTCCCTTCACTTCAGTGCTTCCATTGTTACCTTTGCCTTGCATTCAGCTCCGTGGTTCCTTCTCGGTCTTCCTGCCATCTCTGCTCCTCCTTTTCCTTCCCTTCCTTATTTTAGAGCAGCTTTATCACTTTTGTCCCCGTCCAGTTTTTCCCGGACACCTTTGTACAAAAAAATCTTGATTACAGATTTATGATTCAGTTTCAATATGCTACAAAATACCAGCAAGAAAATAATCTGACTCAAATGTAAGCTTTTCCGAAACTCGCCGGAATTATTTACACAAAAAGGCCTTCTGTGTAAGTCTTGTAATTCAAAGATCTTTTTAAAATGAAGGTGTTAGATCTCTGGCAGTTTATTTGCAATTTATTAATTTGAAAATATTTAAGCTGTAGCGGGAGGTGATGGATCAGGAACAGATATTTTAGCCTTACAGACGTATGTGAGGAGAAAGAAGGAGGTGATGATACGCAACGAGTGGTTCATTGGGGAAGGGAGTAGAGAAGTGGAATTGTTTATAAGAGTAAAAAGGAGGGGCAAAAAAAATGAAACAGAAGAGGAAGATAAACAAGTTGTTATTAATTGCAGGAATCTTTTTCGTAACTGCTTTTCTTGCATCTGGTAGTCAAGTCTATGGATATACTATAGGGGCGAGCTATATATGGGATGCAAGTACCCCTAATTACAATCCATCAGCAGTTCTCCATCCAGGAACCATTGACACAAGTCTTTGGGCAACAGGAGATTTTTTAGGGAGATCAAGCGCTCAGCCAAATGCAATCTTTTATGGTGATAGCGGTGTCAGTGTTGGTTGGGATGACAACTGGGTAGGTGGAGTAGGAAATGCCAACACCAATGGTGATGCCCTGGATGGTCTCTGGTCCCAGATATACTCAGACGGAGGATGGTGGGATCTGGGGCAGTCAACAAGCCAAGTGGCAGTTTTTTCGAGTCAGGACCATGGTCCCTATCCTGGTGAGGGGCTTGAATATCGAGTTTTCGGCACCAATAATTTATGGGACAATTCCAGTCTTAGCAGCCAGGCAGTTCTGACGGATGTTTATCTTGACGGCTGGCGTGCTCATAACAGTAGTGAAGATTTTAATGGGAATCTGTGGCTAAGTGATGATATTAGTGGAGTTTTTGAGCTCGATGCAAGCTATCGCTATATAAAGCTGGTAGCCTGGGGAGGAGGTAGCTATTATGAACCTGAAATCGATGCAGTAGCCGCCCCTTCTGTTCCTGTCCCTGAAGCTTCTACATTCATACTTATAGGTGCCGGGTTTATGGGTCTTGCGTTCTTCAGAAAGAACTTTAAAGAAATATGATTTTTGGTAACATATGGCTAAGAAATGGGGTGGTTTGAACCCACCCCCTCTTTTTTTACAGTTCATCCAGAGGGATTAAGTTAACTTGGTATGACATTTAATTATTTTGTTCTGCAAAATACGAGGCTATTTATATACTTAACAGGATATTAAGACAAACAGGTGCCTCAGATTCGCAAACACCAACAAGTTACAACTGGCTGTAAAAGACATGGCTGTACATAAAAGCATGAAAAAAGGAGAACAAAGTGAAAAAGATTGTTCTATTAGGATTGGTTATATGTTTGTTTATGTGGAGAATGGGAGGGATCGCTGAAGCTGTTCCGGTTACATGGAGTTATAACGGACATTCTTATGAGGTAATTAGTGCTAATTCGACGACTTGGGCTGAAGCAAGAACTCAAGCCCATGACAAAGGGGCTGGCTGGGATTTAGCTACTATAACTTCTATAGAGGAACAAAACTTTATCACAAACCTATTAGGTCCTGCCCCGGGCAATTTAGTGGAATACTATATCGGTGGTGTAGAAACAAGCAGTAACGTATATGAATGGGTTACAGGTGAAGCTTTTTCCTTTTCGTTCTGGGGGGCTGGTGAACCTAATAACCCTATGATCGAGCCGTATATCGCTTTGGATGGTAGACATCCTAATTGGGGATGGAATGATTATACAGGGGCTGGATCATCCTTCATCCTGGGCTATGTCGCAGAATTACATATAACAAATTCAGTGCCAGAACCGGGTACGATTCTTCTATTAGGATCTGGCCTTGCTGGACTATTGTTCCGGAGAAAAAAGAAGGAAATATTGTAATATTGATTGTCAAGACTGTTTCCGGATTCCTGTAAGAACAGGAATCCGGAATTCGTATAATTCATGGGTTAATCTATTTCTTCAATCCCTTCTGTAGTGCTGCTTCTGCCCTGCGCATTGCGGATTCGGCCTTTTTCAGGGCCTCTTCTGCCTTTTTGTAAGCCTCGTCAGCCCTACCCTCAGCCCTCTGGGCAATTGCCTTTGCCTCCTGTACCAGTGCCTTTACTTCCTTGATATCCACCTCCAGCACTGTAACCCTGCTGTCAA
>JAADIE010000048.1 GCA_013151495.1 Nitrospirota bacterium
ATTAGACTTTATTGAACAAACTGATGATTTTTATATAATAAAGGAGGATGAACTTAAAGAGATAGACCCAAAGGGATGCAGTTTTGTTAATATAAATACACCTGAGGAATACAATAAATATATAGGAGGAAAGATATGTTTGGATTAGGTGCACAGGAACTGATTATTATCCTCATAATTGTTGTCATCCTCTTTGGTGCTTCAAGATTGCCTGAGCTGGGTAAAGGAATAGGACAGGCTATTAAGAATTTTAAGAAGGCTACCTCTGAGCCTGATGAGATCGATGTGACGCCCAAAAAGCCTGTGGAACAGGAAAAGACCACCACTACCCAGGAAAGTTCAACCGAACAGGCCAATCAACAGCAGAAGGGATAAGTGCAAAGAGGCGCTTTTGTAGAAATTGATTTAAGCTGTCTCTCCTACAATATCAGAAAAATAAAAAGGCTGATAGGAAAACGCCCAATCATTGCTGTTGTAAAAGCAGATGCCTATGGACATGGTGCCGTCGAAGTAAGTAAGACTATAGTTTCTGAAGGAATTAAGCATCTTGGTGTTGCTTTTTTGAATGAGGCTATAGAGCTTAGAGAATCTGGTATTAAAGAAGAAATCCTGGTATTCTTTGATCAGGATATAAGTCAAGATATTATAGACTATCAGCTGACCCCTGTTATTAATTCCTTAAGTTACGCAAGATACCTTAACAAACTTGCCGAAAAAAACAGGCTTATAGTCAGATGTCATATAAATATAGACACAGGAATGGGTAGAATGGGGATCAATAGCGACAATGCTTACAAGGCTATCAGAGAAATTATTGAATTAAAAAATCTAAGAGTAACTGGGATAATGAGTCATTTTTCTGATGCTGATCTTGCCGATAGATGCTATGCTGAGGAACAGGTCGAGCAGCTTAAGTTATTACGAAATAAACTTCTTAAAGTGCTACCAAAGGGTTGTATGTTTCATATTGCAAACAGTGCCGCTACTGTTGCTCTGCCTGAGGCATATTTTGATGCAGTAAGGCCAGGGTTGATCTTGTATGGTGTAAATCCCTTCTCCAGTGCCAAGTTCAGGCCTGTAATGACAGTAAAGGCCAGAATTTTAAGTATTCGCAAACTTAAAAAAGGTACCTCCATAAGCTATGGCAGAACCTTTATTACCTCAAGAGATACAAAAGTAGGCGTATTGGCAATAGGTTATGCCGATGGCCTTTTAAGGAGCACCTCGAATAGAGCATATTTTCTGGTAAAAGGCGAAAGAGCCCCTGTAGTAGGCAGGGTTTGCATGGATCTTACGATAGTGGATCTGACTGAGATAAAAGGAGTTAAAGAGGGAGACGAGGTCGTTATTTTAGGGGCACAGGGAGATGGGGATATAACTTCTACAGAGCTTGCTGAAAGTGCAGGAACGATCCCTTACGAGATTCTCACCTCCTTGGGTAAAACTAATCGGAGGTTTTACAAGAACAGTGAATCCAATAGCTGAACTTGGAAGGCTGATAATAAGTTTTACATCTGAATTGGGCAGGGTGTTACTTTTACTGTGTACTACATTAAAACAGATCTTTCTTCCACCCTTTGAGCTGAAAAATACCTTTAAACAAATGGTTGAGATCGGGATAAAGTCGCTTCCGGTTATATTTATAACCGCTGTTTTTACGGGAATGGTCCTTGCATTACAAAGCTACACTGGATTCAAAAGATTTGGTGCTGAAAGCCTTGTTGCAACTGTGGTGGCACTGTCTATGACGAGAGAACTCGGACCAGTATTAACCGGGTTGATTGTTGCTGGTCGGGCTGGGGCTGCAATGGCTGCAGAGCTCGGTACCATGAGGGTTACTGAGCAAATTGATGCCCTGGAGACCCTGGCAACAAATCCAATTAAATATTTGATCGTTCCCAGGTTTATAGCAGGCGCGTTGATGCTTCCAGCCCTGGCAATTGTTACCGATATTATAGGTATTTTAGGCGGTTATGTAATCACTGTTGGCCTCTTCGGGGCAAGCAATGTCTCTTACTGGAATAGAACATGGAATTTTCTTGAAATGACCGATATATTAAATGGTCTGATAAAGGCATGCTTTTTTGGTATTGCTATATCATTAATAAGCTGTTATAAAGGGTTTTACACACAAGGTGGCGCTGAAGGAGTGGGTAAAGCTACCACAGGAGCAGTAGTGCTGTCTTCTATGACGATATTGATTTCCGACTATTTTCTATCGGCATGGCTTTTTAAGTGATGATTGTAGTTGAAGAACTTTATAAATCATTCGGTCCCAAAGAGGTTTTAAAGGGCGTAAACCTTGAGATTAAAAAAGGCGAAAGCATGGTTATCATTGGTGGAAGCGGCTCTGGCAAAAGCGTTTTACTTAAACATATAATAGGTCTTTTAAGGCCTGACAGAGGAAGGGTGCTAATAGACAATGTTGATATAACCGGACTTAATGAACGACAATTGTATGCTGTGCGTCGTAGGTTTGGCATGCTGTTTCAGGGAGCTGCCCTTTTCGATTCATTAACTGTATGGGAAAATGTTGCCTTTGCACTTTTAAGACAAAAGGTTGCATCGCCAGATGAGGCAAGGAGGATTGCATCAGAAAAATTGAAGATGGTAGGTCTTAAAGGTGTGGAAGACCTTATGCCCTCTGAGCTTTCTGGAGGAATGAAAAAAAGGGTTGGCCTGGCAAGAGCAATTGCACATAACCCAGAAATAATTCTTTATGATGAGCCAACAACCGGGCTCGATCCCATTATGGCTGATGCAATTAATGAGCTGATTATACAACTACAACAGAAACTAAATGTAACTTCTGTTACAATAACTCATGATATGACCAGTGCATACAAAATAGCCGACAGGATCGCCATGCTTTACGATGGTAAGATAATACAAGTAGGTACTCCAGAGGAGATCAAGAATACCGATAATCCTGTTGTTAAACAATTTGTTACAGGCAGCTCTATGGGGCCGATTAAGATTGAGGGGGTAACGGCATGAAAAAAGGCATATCAGTCGAGATGAAGGTAGGCATTTTTGCTCTTCTTGTTTTAGGAATTCTTACTTATATGACATTCAAAGTAAGCGGCAGAGAGTGGTTCAGAAAAGAGGGATACCATGTTTATGTCTTTTTTTCTAATACGGCAGGTCTGGATGAAAGATCAAAGGTAAAAATAGCTGGTGT
>JAADIE010000125.1 GCA_013151495.1 Nitrospirota bacterium
CCACAAACATATATCACTACTTGTGGTACGGTGGATCAATAATAGAACACATATTTCTGGTTCTTGCCTGTTACTTCTTTCTTAAATCTCTGCTTAGCTTTAAGGAAGAGTTAAGTTAATAAGTATGCTATTGCCATTGTATATAAACTGGAGCGTAGATTTTATAGCTGCCCTTGTGGTGATAATCCTCAGTCTGCTTATCTTAAAAACCTCTTACAATTTATACAGATCCAGAAGAGAAATCATGATATACCACTATATTTTTATTCAGAGCATTGCACTCTTTGTATTTGCTACAGGCAGGGGAATAGGACATATTGCAAAGCGAATACTACTGCTTTATGGGCTGGATGATTTCTGGGAAACACTCTCGCCTATCAGTGGTAGCGTAAATACCCTAACGATTGCCATTTTTCCACTCATAGCTCTTTTGTATGCTGATTTCAGCAAAATAAACCAGCTACTGGTTACTCTCAAAAGAGAAAAGAATCGATACAAGAGCCTGTTTTTATACAAGCAGGCAATCTTTGATGCTATGCTTCATCCTGCTTTAGTAATAATGAAAGACTTTACCATAGCTGATGTAAACAAGGCTTATGAAACCACCTACGATTGTAAAAAGAGTGATATAATCGGCAGGAAGTGTTATGAAATCAGCCATGGATACTCAACCCCCTGCGAGACAAAAGATGAACCCTGTCCACTTAGACTGGTAGAAGAAACCCGTAAAGGGCACATTGTTAGACACAACCATATACGGGCTGATGAAAAGAGGGTTATCGAGATCAGTGCATCCCCGATCCTTGACCAGGAAGGCAGGTTCTTAGGAATTATAGAAATAACAAAGGATATCACCGATGAACTACTTGCAGAACAGGAAAGACAGAGATTAACTGAAGAACTCTATGAAATGAGAAAGCATATGGCCTTGAGGACTGCCATAGGTGGTATAGCTCATGAATTCAATAACCTGCTGGCTGCAATCCTGGGCAATACCGAGCTACTGTTGCTAAAGCTCGGTGAGACTTTTGCCGATAAAAAACGCCTCCTGACTATTAAGAAAGCAGCTGAACGGGCATCACAGCTTATACGGAAGATGATGATCTATGAAAAAGCCGACTTCTTTAATAAGAATATAATTGACATAAACGAGCTAATCGAATCTCTGATTCCTGAACTTAAAACATATTTAACCGAAAAGATATCCCTTATCTGCTCACTTGACCCAAATGTTCAACCAATTTATGCAGATACGGAAAGTCTTAAACAGGCCATCACCAATGTGTTCATAAACGCTGTAGAGTCTATGAAACAAAAGGGTGGCAAGCTCACAATTAGAACCTACAAAAGAATCGTAAACGATGTACAGTATACCTGCATTGAGATTCAGGACACCGGTGTAGGCATACCAAGTGAGCACCTTAGCAGAATATTTGACCCCTTCTTTACCACAAAGGATGTAGGAGAAGGCGAAGGACTTGGGCTTTCGGTGGTAAAGGGGATAGTGGATGCACACCAGGGCTTTATTGAGGTTGATTCATCTGAGGGAAAAGGCTCAAGGTTTCATCTCTGTTTCATTAGCGTACCATCAAAAAGGACCTGACAGCCATCACTTTTTTCTTTACAGCCCTTACACATCCCTATAACGCCCTTATGACAGAGGGCAAAATCATACTTCAGCGGGTCCTCTGGATCCATTTTCTTTAGGGCCTCTGTAATCTCTACAGCCATCCTCCAGTCAGCTGTCTTTCTTCTGGTAAAACCAAGACACTGTCCGATTCTCGCAATGTGTGTATCAAGGGGTATGATGAGCTGGTCCTTTCTAAAACCTTTCCAGATACCAAAATCAATATCTCTGTCTCTTACCATCCACCTGAGAAACAGGTTTACCCTTTTACAGGCACTACCATTTACAGGACCTGGAATAAGATACCAGAAGCTTTTATTTACCTTAACTTTTTCTAAAATCCTCTGAGAAAGACTACGGAAACCATCTATTGCAGTTCCGATATCCCTACTATCAAAGCCATGAAGGAAGGCATTCTCAAGGCTTCTGAATCTCCTTATTATTTCAGACAGTAGATGAAACAAAATCACCATATCCGATTCAGAATTGAATCGGTACTTGATGCCCTCAAGCAAAGAGGCGTGCCTCTTTATATCAAACCCCCTCACAAAGCCATAAGGACTTTCGCCCATACGAGCAAAAAGTTCCTCAAGCACCGACTTAAAAGCCGTAATCCTTCCATAAGCCAGCGAAGCGCTTATAAAGCCTGCTATCTCTATATCCTCTGCTTTTGTGTATCGGTGGGGAAACTCTATAGGGTCGTGTCTTAGTCTTTCATCGAAATCAAAATCTCTGTACAGTCTGTCAAGGGCCTCTTTAATCTGGTAGTGGTACAAAGATGACCTCCCGCTCGGTAAGGTCAACCCGTTGGAGCATAACCTTAAGGCGTGAGCCAATTGCAAAAACCCTCTTATGCCTTTTACCTGTAAGTGTAATATCCCTCTCATTGTAAATGTAGTAATCATCGGTAAGGTCAGAGACATGGATGAAGCCATCCACATAATAATCACACAGTCTTATCTTTATGCCCTGAGGTGTTACAGAAACCACACGAGCCTCAAACTCTTCACCAGCCCTGTCTTTCATCAACCATGCCCTCATTGCATCAAGCACAGAAAGCTCAACATCATCTGCAAGCCTCTCCATCCGAGAGCTGTGAAAGGCTATATTGTTGAGAACCTCGGTAAGAAATCTCTCGTGTTTCTTGCTAAGTCTTCCCTTCTCCACTATCTCCTTTAAAACCCTGTGTACCACAAGGTCAGGATAACGTCTGATAGGCGAAGTAAAATGGGTATAGCACAGAGATGCAAGGCCAAAATGACCAAGGTTCTCCGGAAGATACCTTGCTTGCTTCAGTGAACGAAGAATCATGTAATTAACCACCTCAGACAGGTCGGAATCCTTTATTTTTCTTATTATTGCAGGAATATCCTTTGGCTTAATCCTCCTTCTCTTTATCACTCCAGCGGCAGATAGAAATCTTGAGAGTTCAAACATTTTGTCTTCATCAGGGGGCTCATGCACCCTGTAAATAGTGGGTACATCAAGATGATACAGATACTCGGCAACTGCCTCATTAGCAGCTATCATGAACTCCTCTATAATCATGTGAGCAAAATTTCTTTCAGCCACAATAATATCATCAAGCTCGCCCTGCAGATTAAGAAGCACCTCTGGCTCGGGCAGATCAAAATCAAGGCTTCCCCTTCTGAATCTCTTTTCCCGCAGCAACTCACACAATCGGGCCATCATTTCAAACTGCTCAAGTAGCCCCTGGTACCTCTGTCTCAGTTTTTTATCTCTGTCGATAATTATCCTCTTTACGGCTGTATAGGTCATCCTTTCGTTGCTTTCTATAACGCTGGGGTAAAATCTTGCATCAAGTCTGTTTCCCTCTGTATCGAAATCCATCTCCACGGTAAAGGCAAGCCTTTTCTGTCGAGGTTTAAGACTGCAGAGATCCTCAGATAACCTCTTTGGTAGCATGGGGATAACCCTGTCGGGGAAATAAACGCTTGTTGCTCTGCGTCTGGCCTCCAGGTCTATCCTGCTGTCCCATGGCACATAATGACTGACATCGGCAATGTGTACATAAAGGGTGTAACCGAACTCTTTCTTTACAATAGAGACTGCATCATCAAAGTCCTTGGCACGTTCACCATCTATGGTTACGGTTGGTAGCGAGGTTAGATCAACACGTCTTTTTATTTCCCTCCCGGGAATCTCAAGGGGTATGTTTTTGGCCTCCGAGGTAACATCCTTTGGAAACCTCCTGGGCAGGCCATACTCATCTATAATAAGCTCGATATCATCCACCGGCTTTTCAGGCTCTTTCAGAACCTTTGTTACCCTTGCAGCCGGAGGTCGTTTATCGGTCGGATAGCTTATGATCTGGGCTACCACAAGGTCTCCATGTTTAGCACCTTTTCGGTGCCCGGGTGCCACATAAAGATCGAAGTTGATATCCCTTCTTTTTGGCACAAGATAACTAACCCCCCGATGTATCTCAAGCCTCCCAACCACCTGCTTGTTGGCCCTTTCAATAATGCGCAACACTCGACCTTCCCTGCGACGCTCGTTCTCAACCCTAACTATTACCCTGTCGCCTTCCATTGCACCTGAAGTGGCCCTGGCTGGTATAAAGATATCCCTCTCGTCAGCCTTCTCGGGTATTACAAAGCCATAGCCATCACGGTGGGCCTGGAAATAACCAGAAACAAGACGCATCTCCTCTGGAAGGCCATAACGGGACTTTCTTGTGATAATAAGCTCGCCTTCCTTTAGCATTGCCCTGAGGAGCTTTTTGAGTTTCCTTGCCTCAGCCCTGGAAAGGCCAAAGGATGTAACCATTTCCCTGAAGGTAACAGGCCTTCGTATCTTTTTTAGAAAGGATATGATCTTGTCCTTGTTCATTTCAGCCAGCCCAGTTCCTCCAGATATCTTTTAAACAGGCTTAATCCCTCAAGATGCCTTTCAGTAAGATCATAGGAGAGTCCTCTCCAGTACTGGATTAACTCTTCAGCACTCATGAAACCCTTATCACTGTAAGAGTCTGCAATCTCACGAATGTGACCTTCTGCATAATCCCTTGCCTCATTAAGGGCATTTACAAAATCATTAAACTGATCTTCCCTTAGCTCTTTTCTTGCTATCCATAGGGCGTAAACAAAGGGTAGCCCCGTATGTTCATGCCAGATATGACCAAGGTCATAAGTATAGTATAAATGATTCTCCTTCACTCCTTTAAGGGCATCGTCACCAATCAGCAGATAGGCATCTGCCTCCGTTAAGGCCTCATCAAGCGAGAGTCTGGATTCCTTGAGGCCTCTGTATTTTATATCGAAAAACCTTCTCAGAATCACATCAAGCATAAGCACTGATGTGCCAGACTGATAGGTATAGTAGATAAGCCTGTCATTTAGATTCTCAATGGGATATCGGCTGAAAAGTATTATACTTTTTACCTCTCCTACAGAGCTTACTGAATGCCCTGGCACAAGTCTGTAAAGCTCTGAGTGCCTTAAATACTCAATAGATGATGAGGGGCTTATATCAATGCTACCCTCTTTAAGGAGTCTGTTTAGCCTTGTTGGAACCCCTTCAATAAACCTATAGGAGTCTTTTTTCAGACGCTCAAGACAATAAAAAATCGGATAGAGATTTGCATACGAGATACGACCTATCCTGATCATTTGCTACTTCCTCAGTCTGTTAATAGCACTATGTATTGCAAAGTAGGATACACCAGCAGCAACAAGTCCTACAACGGTAGTGCCTACAAAGAAAGGCACAAGCAAAGATTTTAATACATTCACAATATTAAAAACAGTTATTTCATGAAAATTAATCTCTGGCACCCTGTCACCGTAACCGGTTATCTTCACACCAAACCATGTACAGAAGCTGTATATAGGCACTATTGTCCATGGATTAGTAAGATACGCACCAGCTAATGTAACCATCCTGTTTAATCCAAGTATGTTAGCCACTACCAAGGCCATTATCGTGTGAAGACCTAAAAAGGGAGACATACCAATGAAAACACCGATTGCAAATGAAGCAGCAATAGATCGTGGTGTGCCTTTTACCGTTAGAATATACCTGATGTTATCCTTTATGGACAAAGTGTTCGTATCCCTCGTAGCCTATGTTTTCTATACTTCCATCAGTCCTTTCTATTTTTACAGATGGCTCATCAATAATCTCGCCTATCTGATAATATCCATTAAGGCCCTTAGGTGCTGTAAACAGAAGAACATAGTCCTCACCACCACTGGTTATTAGTCTATAAGGATCTATCTGAAGAAATCCAGCCACCTCTTTAATTGCATCAGACACTGGAATATCCCTTTCATACAGTATGGCTCCAACTCCTGAGGCATCACACAACCTTCTTAAATCAATAAAAAGGCCATCACTAACATCAATCATAGAATGTATATTATGGGCATCTTTAACAGGTTCTATGTCAGGCAAGAGGAATCTTTTTAACACCCTGAGCATACTATCCCTTTTAAGTGGCAGATCCGGTAGCTCATCAGACTCAACCTTTACAGGCATGGAAAGCCGCTTTAGCAGCTCATGTCCGCATGCAGCCTCGCCAGTGGGTCCACTGAGGTATATACCATCTCCAACCTGTGCACCATCTCGTCTTATAACCCTGTTTTGAGGGATGCCTATTAAGGTTGCGGTAAAGGTCATTGCCTTATCAGCCGATGTAACATCACCACCTATCAGTTGAAGACCATACTGTTTTATGGCACGGTTGATGCCGTCTAAAAACTCCAGCATAAAATCCTTATCCAGCTCACCTGGAACTGTCATATTTAAAAGGAGATAGCATGGTCTGGCAGCCATTGAGTATATATCACTTACATTTGATGCAACCAGCTTGTATCCTATCTGGTAGGCAGTAAAAAGACCGGTTGTAAAATGTATATTTTCGGAAAAGGTATCGGTGGTAATCAATAAAGACTTGTTCGCTGATACATCTATCTGAGCCGTATCATCACCTATACCGATAAGGACATCACTGGAATAAGAAACCCTTCTTTTAATCTCCTCTATTAGGGCAAGCTCGCCCCATTCAGATAGCTTCATCCTATTTTTTCTTTTTCTTGCTGGATGTTGCAGTGCTTTTTCTGGCTTTGGCCCTTTTCTTTTTTGGCTCCTTAAGGGCTATCTTTAAAACCTCATCCATCTTTTCAACAAAAATAAACTCCATATCTTTCTTGACATACTTGGGGATATCCTCCAGGTCTTTTTCATTCCTCTTGGGGATTATAACCCTGTGGATCCCCATTCTTTTTGCTGCAAGAACCTTTTCCTTTAATCCACCAATCGGTAAAACCCTACCCCTGAGGGTTACCTCTCCTGTCATGGCAACCTTTTTATCAACCGGTCTGCCAGTAAGTGCCGATGCTATTGCCGTGGCCATGGTGATTCCAGCTGAGGGGCCATCCTTGGGAATGGCACCCGCTGGCACATGGATATGTATATCAACCTTTCCAAAGGTGTCTTCCTTGATGCCAAGCTCCCTTGCCTTGGAACGTATATAACTGAGTGCTGCCTGAGCCGACTCTTTCATGACATCACCAAGCTGTCCGGTAAGTGTAAGGCTACCTTTACCTTTCATTGTGGTAGCCTCCACATAAATAATGTCTCCGCCGGTTTCGGTCCAGGCAAGGCCGGTAGCCACACCTACCTCATCCTCCTTCATCTCTTCCTCAGGTAGATACCTGGGGGCGCCAAGATACTTATGAAGGTTCTTAGCTGTTATAAAAAATTTCTTCTTCTTACCAGATGCAATCTGCTTGGCAACCTTTCGGCATAGATTGGCTATCTCTCGCTCAAGATTTCTGACCCCCGCCTCACGGGTGTACTGCGAGATCATTACCTTCAGGGCAGAATCAGCCACTCTTAGTATCTTTTCATTAATGCCATGCTCCTCAAGCTGTTTGGGAAGAAGATAATTCCTTGCAATTCCCAGCTTCTCCTCCTCGGTATATCCACTTAAATATATAATTTCCATCCTGTCTCTTAGTGGTCCTGGTATGGTATCAACCACATTTCCGGTCGTAATAAACATTACATTGGAAAGGTCAAAGGGCACACCAAGATAGTGATCTACAAAGGCGCTGTTCTGCTCAGGATCAAGAACCTCAAGCAATGCAGAAGAGGGATCACCCCTGAAGTCCATCCCTATTTTGTCGATTTCATCAAGCATAAATACCGGATTGTTAGTTCCTGCCTGCTTGATACCCTGGATTATCCTTCCAGGCATTGCCCCCACATAGGTACGCCTGTGCCCTCTGATCTCGGCCTCATCTCTGACACCACCAAGAGACATCCTCACAAATTCTCTTCCAAGGCTACGCGCTATCGAACGGCCAAGCGAGGTCTTTCCAACACCGGGCGGACCAATAAAACAGAGTATGGGCCCCTTCATCTTGGTTTTGAGCTTTCTCACACTAAGGTATTCAAGTATCCTCTCTTTGACCTTCTCCAGGTCATAGTGATCTTCATCAAGAACCTTCTGGGCCTTTTTAATATTAAGGTTATCCTTGGTTGACTTACTCCATGGTAGCTCGACAAGCCAGTCCAGATAGGTTCTGACAGTGGCTGCCTCAGCACTATCAGGATGCATTTTCTCAAGCCTCTTGAGCTGTTTTTCAGCCTCCTTTCGTACCTTCTCAGGCATTTTTGCCTGCTCTATCTTCTTTTTAAACTCATTTATCTCCTCGGTTCTTTCATCTATTTCACCAAGCTCACGCTGGATGGCCTTGAGCTGTTCCCTCAGGAAATACTCCCTCTGGGTCTTGTCAATCTCTCCCTTTGCCTCGGTCTGTATCTTCTGCTGTACGAGCAATAGCTCTATCTCTCTACTAAGTATCTCACTTACCCTTCTTAATCTCTGAACCGGATCTATTATCTCAAGCACCTCCTGGGCCTGTTCTGTTTTCAGACCAAGATTGGAGGCCACCAGGTCAGCCAGTCTACCTGGCTCATCAAGGTTTTCAATTACAACCATTATGTCTGGCAATATGGTTTTACCCAGTGAGACGGCCTTGTCAAGCTGCTCCTTTACAGTCCTCATCAGGGCCTCTACCTCGATAGTCATTTCAACCGGTTTCTGATCCTCAATCTTTTCTATAATTGCCTCGAAATGATCATCTACGGTCTTTAGTTCCTGGACTTTGGCCTTTGCAATGCCCTGAACAAGGATCTTTACTCTTCCATCAGGCAGCTTTAACATTCGCATAATAAGCCCCACCGTACCAACCCTGTATAGATCCTCTGGTGTAGGATTTTCAATGTTCAGATCCTTTTGGGTAAGTAGTAGTATTAACCTGTTAGATGAAAGTGCCTGGTCAATTGCCTTGATAGACATCTCACGGCCCACAAAAAGAGGAATAATCATATAAGGAAAAATAACAATATCTCTAACAGGCAAAACAGGCAAAGTATCGGGAATCTCAATCTCCTTTTCTTCCTTAAGAATCTCTACCATGCACCTACTCCTTTATTATTTTAATTTTATGAACCCTGTCCTCTTTCTTGGGAAGCCTTACAATTATAACACCATTTTGGTATCTGGCTGTTGCCCTGTCTGGCTCTACCTCTGATGGAAGATGTATCTTACGTCGAAAACCTTTAAACTCCCTTTCCATACATAGGTAAACAGCTCCCGGCTGACTCGGCTCATTCTTTTTTACACCTTCAATCATAAACTCGTCCTTATAAATCTTTATCAGTATCTCTTCAGGATCCACACCGGGCATATCAATCAGAATTATAATTTCGTTGGCTCTTTCAAATAAATCAAGGGGCGGAAAATCCTTTTCAGCCTCAGCCCTGAGATAAAAGACCTCATTTAAGATTCGCATGGCGGTAGACAATGTTTGTTATTTGCCCTTTTTAATCGTTTCAGCAAGGGATACCAGATACTCTTTGAAGCTATCTGATATATCCCTGTCTTTCAGGCCAAGCTCTATATTTGCCATCAAAAAGCCGAGTTTATTTCCTGCATCATATCTCTTACCTTTAAATACATAACCATAAATTGCCCTTTTTTTCAACATATCTCTCAGGGCATCGGTTAGCTGATACTCGCCACCTTTGCCAGGCCTCATTTTCTCTAAAATCTTGAAGATATCAGGTGTTAGTATATATCTACCAAGGATAGCCAGATTGCTTGGTGCCTTTTCTGGCTCGGGTTTTTCCACAAGATCGGTTATACGATACAGGCCATCGCCTTCCTGTACTCCCTCAATAACGCCATAACGGTGAATCTCCTCCCTCGGCACTTCCTCAAGGGCCACAATCGGGCAGTCAAGCTCCTCATAGAGTTTTATCATATCTTTAAGAAGAGTCTCATCAGGGTCTATAATATCGTCACTTAACAGCACCACAAAAGGCTCATTTTTCACAAAGGGCCTTGCCCTGAGAATAGCATGCCCAAGTCCCAGAGGCAAACCCTGACGGATGTATGCAAAGTTCAGATGGCTCAGTCGGTTAATTTCTTCAAGAAGCTGTTTTTTACCCTTTTTTTTCAGATTTTCCTCGAGTTCGTACACCGTATCAAAGTGATCCTCTATGGTCCTTTTATGTCTACCTGTAATAATTATAAACTCGGAAACCCCACAAGAAGCAGCCTCCTCAATAGCATATTGAATCATTGGCTTATCAACTATGGGAAGCATCTCCTTGGGAGATGCCTTGGTAGCAGGCAGAAATCTTGTTCCTAATCCTGCAGCTGGTAAAATTGCCTTTCTTATCATAGCCCCTCCTGAACTGTGTTATTCTCTGGAGATGCCTGGCTAAAAATTATACTTCTGGTTCAAACCCCTCGTCTGGCATATCCCAGGGGCTTTTAAAATCTCATCTGACAGTAATCAGCTTCATAATCCTGTAGTTCAGTTATTGTGGGGTTTTCACCACAAACAGGACAGTTTTTATTCTTGGGGATCTTTACTCGTCTGAATTGAGCACTAAGGGCATCGTAAATCAATAGTGTATTCTTTAAAGGTTCCCCTTTCTCTATAATCAACTTCAGGACTTCCATTGCCTGGAGCCCTCCGATTACACCAGGAAGTGCACCAAGCACTCCAGCTTCCTGACATGATGGAACAAGCCCTGGCGGTGGTGGCTCTTCAAAAAGGCACCTGTAGCAGTGTCCCTCTCCAGGCAGGATAGTCGTAACCTGTCCCTCAAACCTGAGAATAGCACCACTTACCAGGGGTTTACCCGTAAGAACACAGGCATCATTAACGAGATAACGAGTTGGAAAGTTATCGCTACCATCCACCACAATATCATAGTCCTTTATAATATCCATAATATTGTCTTTATTAAGCCTTTCCTTTATCGGTATTACCTTTACATCCGGATTAAGGGCCTCAAAGGTCAATTTTGCCGACTCTGCCTTGTTCATTCCCACCCGTTCGGTATTATGGGCTATTTGCCTTTGCAGATTACTAAGTTCAATGGTATCACTGTCGACTATTCCAAGGGTACCAACCCCTGCGGCTGCTAAGTAATAACCAACAGGACAACCAAGCCCACCAGCACCAACAAGTAATACCCTCGCATTTAGTATCTTTTTCTGTCCCTTGCCTCCTACTTCAGGCAAAATGATGTGTCTGCTGTACCTTTGTATCTGTTCTTCAGTAAAGTCCATCAGTCATGCTCCTTTCTTACAAGTATCACCCAATCTGTATCATTTATTTTTTCAACCTTTAAAACCTTGTGTCCATGATCCTCCATCGATTTGGGGATACTCCTTGAGGCCTCTGGATAATCAAGTATTATCTCCAGCACCTCACCAACACCCATCTCCTCTATTGCAAGTTTCGACTTGACAAAGGTATAGGGACAAATCAACCCTTTGATATTAATTGTCCTATCAGGCTTAAACTCTTCCATTAAAACCTCCCCTTGGTATAGTCATTATACCCCTTAGTACCTTGCGCCTTCAACCCTTATTACCACCGTCCTGTCCGACACTACATCCAGGGTATCCAGCTCTTTTAATGCCAGTTGAACATCCTTTTCTCTTGCTGTATGGGTCAATAGAACAAGAGGCACAGCTTCACCAACCTTACGGCCCTTTTGAATCACTGAGGCAATGCTTATCTGGTGCTTACCAAGTATACCCGAAATCTTAGACAGCACACCAGGCCTGTCCAGGGCGGTACACCTGAAATAATACATTGACTCGATCTCCCCAAGGGGCTTAACCTTTAGTTCATCCATCTTTCCCACAAACTCAAGGTCCCTGTCAGCAGGCACCCCATCTCTTATCCTTTTTGCAATATCCACAATATCAGCCACTACCGCAGAACCCGTTGGAAGATCACCAGCACCCCTTCCATAGAAAAGTGTTTCGCCGACTGAATCGCCCACCACATATACGGCATTTAAGACACCGTCCACCTTTGAGATCAAATAGTCTGCTGGAATCATGGTAGGATGAACTCTGAGCTCCACCTCACCATTTACCAGCTTGGCTATAGCGAGCAGTTTAACCTTATATCCAAGCTCTGTGGCAAACTCTATATCCATGCTTGAGATACCGGTTATGCCCTCAACAAAAAGGCTATCATAAGAAAGTGGTATACCAAAGGCAAGAGATGCCAGGATGGTTAGTTTATGAGCGGTATCTATGCCCTCGATATCAAAGGTTGGATCAGCCTCGGCATATCCTTTCTGCTGGGCTTCTTTAAGTGCATCACTAAAATCTACCCCTTCCTCAGTCATCTTTGTCAGTATGTAATTAGAGGTTCCATTAATGATTCCATAAATAGACAGAATATTATTTGCTACAAGAGATTCCTTCACAACCTTTATAATAGGGATACCACCTGCAACAGATGCCTCGAATCCAAGGGAGACATTTCTCTGGGTTGCCCGACTGAATATCTCTCCACCTTCGGTAGCAAGTAGTGCCTTATTGGCGGTTACTACATGTTTTCCGGCATCCATGGCCTTAAGAATAAACTCCTTTGCCGGGTTTATACCACCTATTAACTCCACAACGATATGAATATCAGGGTCATTTATTATGTCCAGTGCATTTGTAGTTAACACACCTGGCGGAATCTCAATACCTCGATCGGTTTCAACATCAAGGTCGGCTATCCTTTTAACCTCTATATCAATGCCGGTTTTCTCTTTTATAACTTCTCTGTTCTGTAGTAAAATCTTTACGGTGCCCGAGCCAACCGTACCAAAACCGATCACACCCACATTTATTTTCATCTAAAGAGCCTCCTTATACCCTTTATAGCCTGACGAATACGATGCTCGTTTTCCACAAGGGCAAACCTTACATACTGGTCTCCACCTTCACCAAATCCAATACCTGGTGATACAGCAACCTTTGCCTCACGAAGCATGAATTTGGCAAACTCCAGAGAGCCCATCTTCACATAAGGCTCTGGTATCTTTGCCCATACAAACATGGTGGCCTTGGGAGGATCAATCTTCCAGCCTATTCTGTTAAGCCCCCTACAAAGGGTATTTCTTCTCTTTTCATATATCTTGCGTATCTCTTCCACACACTCCTGTGGGCCCCTTAAAGCTATAATACTTGCAATCTGTATGGGCTGAAACATCCCGTAATCAAGATAACTCTTTATCTTGGTAAGAGCTCCTACCAGTTCACGATTACCCACACAAAAACCCACCCTCCAGCCAGCCATGGAATAACTCTTGGTAAGGGAGAAAAACTCCACACAAACATCTTTTGCCCCGGGCACCTGAAGTATGCTTGGTGCCACAAAGCCGTCGAATACCAGGTCGGCATAGGCAAAGTCGTGTATTACTATCAGCCTGTTTTCCTTGGCAAACTCAACAACCCGCCTGAAGAACTCCAGATCAACGACTTCGGTTGTTGGGTTGTGTGGAAAATTTATAATAAGCAGTTTTGGTCTGGGCCAGGTGTTTTTGTAAGCCTTTTCAAGCTCCTCCATAAAGTTTATACCAGGGCCAATAGGTACACTTCTGACCTCACCACCTGCAATTATCACACTATACGGGTGTATTGGATATGCAGGTGTTGGAGTAAGGGCCACATCACCGGGCTCTACAATAGCCAGTGCTAGATGACTGAGCCCCTCTTTTGACCCTATGGTTACAACCGCTTCAGTCTCGGGATCAAGCTCTACATCGAACCTGCGTTTGTACCATTCACATATCGCCATCCTTAGCTGGGTAATTCCCCTGGAAGCCGAGTAGCGATGGTTTTTTGGTATCTTGGCAGCTTCACAGAGTTTATTAACGATATGAGGTGGTGTGGGCAGATCAGGGTTACCCATTCCCAGGTCGATAATATCCTCACCCCGCCTTCTGGCCTCATACTTCAAGTTGTTTACAATTGAAAATACATAGGGTGGTAATCTTTTGATTCGATGAAACTGAAACATTCCTTCAGTGTTTTGCTCATTCATGGCCTTTTCCTCGTAAAATTAAGATTTTTTAGAGTATGTTATTTTAACTCTTATTATCAATTTAAAACAACAGAATCTTTATATGAGTTGTAATAAAAAACGAGATTTTCTATTATATTGTAAGTAATTAAAATAAAATATAAGGAGAGGAGATGATAGGCTTAATTGGTGGAAGTGGTCTTTATGAAATTAAAGGTCTGAGAAGTATTGAGGAGGTAGAGGTAAAGACCCCTTATGGCTCGCCATCTGACAGAATTAAGATAGCCGAAATAGATGATATTAAAATAGCATTCCTTCCAAGACATTCTCATAAACATAATATTCCACCCCACAGGGTTAATTACAGGGCAAATTTGTGGGCCTTTAAGGAGCTAGGGGTAGAGCGAATAATAGCAGTTAATGCTGTTGGTGGGATTAACAGCACCTATCGACCTGGAGATATTGTTATACCCGACCAGATACTTGACTTTTCCAGGTCAAGGGCCTCTACCTTTTACGATAATGAGGATGTTGTGCATGTAGACTTTACATATCCCTTCTGTCCGGAAATGCGCAATACCATCTCTGATGAGACCCTGCTACAGCAATACAAGCTTAAGATCAATGGAACCTATGTTTGCACAGAAGGCCCCAGGCTCGAAACTGCTGCAGAAATCCGCTTTTTTGCCACAGCTGGTGGTGACATGGTAGGCATGACCGGTATGCCAGAGGCTATATTGGCAAGAGAGCTAGAATTGTGCTATCTCATGATTGCCGTTATTACCAATTATGCTGCTGGAATCTCTAAAGAGAAGTTGACCACTACAGAGGTCCTGGAAACTATGAAAGGCACTACAGAAAAGGTTAAAGATCTTATTGTACAGGCGATACAGGCCTTCCCGAAAAGCCGTAATTGTCCATGCAAAGACGCCTTGAATGAGGCACGACTTTAAAGATGAATCCCATTCTTATAGTGGAAGATAAAAAATCAATGGCTGAAATGTTAAAGGCCTCTCTTAAGGCAGAGGGTTATAGCTGTGTGCTTGCTTCAAAGGCCTCCGAGGCTGTTAACTTGCTAAAGCAGAGGGCCTTTGATCTGGTTTTATCAGATCTGAAACTTCCAGATAAAAACGGACTTGATGTGCTGAAAGCTGTTAAAGAAGAGGATCCATCTATACCAGTAATTATTATGACTGCCTATGGAAGTATAGAAACGGCTGTTCAGGCCATAAAAGAGGGGGCTTTCGATTTTATCACCAAGCCTTTTGATATGGACCACCTACTTGTATTAATAAAAAGGGCCCTTGAGCAAAACCGCCTCTACAGAGAAAATATACTGCTACGACAGGAAAGCTCTACACCTGAAGGCATGCCTACCATTGTAGGAAAATCAAGGGTTATAAGAGAACTCCTTGAAAGGGTTAAAAAGGTTGCTAAAACTCGTTCTACAGTGTTATTGCTTGGTGAAAGTGGCACAGGTAAGGAGCTGTTTGCCCGTGCTATCCATTATTTGAGTCCGAGGAGAGATGGTATGTTCGTCCCTGTCAACTGCGCAGCCATTCCCAGGGACCTTCTTGAAAGCGAACTCTTTGGTCATGAAAAAGGCGCCTTCACAGGCGCAACCTCCAGACGCCTTGGCAAGTTTGAGCTTGCTAATGGAGGTACCATATTCCTCGATGAGGTAGCTGAGCTTGAGCTTTCGCTTCAGGCCAAGCTCCTACGCGTTTTACAGGACCATACAATAGAACGTGTTGGCGGATCAAAGCAGATCAAGGTAGATGTAAGAGTAATAGCCGCAAGCAATATTGATCTATCAAGGGCAGTTAAGGAAGGGCGGTTCAGAGAGGATCTTTTTTATCGTTTAAATGTGTTTCCTGTAGAAATACCACCTCTACGCGAAAGAAAAGAGGACATACCGCTGCTTGTGGATTTCTTTGTAGAAAAGTTCTCTAAGGAAATGAAAATTGAAAAAAAACGGGTAACATCAGAAGCTCTTCAATTGCTTATGGATTACAACTGGAAGGGAAATGTCAGAGAATTAGAAAACACCATTGAAAGGGCAATGATCCTGTCTGATGGTCCCACAATAGAACCAAAACACATCTCCCTTATTACACCCGATACAGAGGCATGTATTGAAAGCCTCCCAATGGATGGGCCTCTTGAAGAAACAACAAAAGCAGCCCTGAGACTGGCCGAGTCGGTAAGAATAAAAAAGGCCCTCCAACAAACACGCTGGAATAAGACAAGGGCTGCCGAACTCCTGCAAATAAGTTATAAGACTTTATTAAATAAAATTAAAGAATACAATCTGGAATAAGTGAAGTATTTATTTGAAATTAAAGAAAAAATTTGACAGTTTATATTATAAGTTGATATACTTCAACGGGGTGTAGAATGCCTGAATTGCTTTGGTAGATTTTATGAGTCTAACTGGCAAATTAGAGGACCTCGCAATTTCTGATATCTTTCAGATCCTCAGCATAGGAAAGAAGACGGGGGCACTTCTTATAAAAACCACTAATCTCCATGCCGTGGTGATCTTCAAAAAAGGACTGGTGGTTAAAGGTGAATCCAATGCTCTGG
>JAADIE010000077.1:0-16371 GCA_013151495.1 Nitrospirota bacterium
AAAAGATCTTTGGCCTAAAGGAAGACTGGCTTATAATTGAAGATTTACAGGCCCTTGGCCTGAAACCAGAAGACATTAAGTATGTGATCCTTACCCATTGTGACTTTGACCATGCTGGTGGACTTTTAATGAAAACCGATGAAACGCTTAAGTCCACATTCCCTGAAGCAAAATACATAATCCAGAAAAGGGAATGGGAGGATGTAAAAAATCCAAACAAACGCTCTAAACACACATTCTGGAGTATAAACTTTGAGGGAATAGAGGAAAGCGGTAACCTGACCCTGATTGATGGTAACCACGAGCTTTTACCCGGCATAAAACTTCAATACACCGGTGGTCACAACCGGGGACATCAGATAGTCTGGATCGAAAGCAATGGCCAGACTGCAATTCACCTTGGAGATCTGCTGCCAACCCATGTACATTTCAACCCCCTCTGGGTTATGGCTTACGATAATTATCCCCTTGAGGTGATTGAATTAAAGGAAAAGTACGAAAAGGCAGGAATTGAAATGGAAGCCTGGTTCCTGTTTTATCACGATCCTTTTCTCAGGGCCTGCCGGTTTAATGAAAAGGGTGAGGTAATAGAAAAGATAGGCTGAATTAATAATTCTTTTTCAGTTCTTTTAGGACCTGCTTACCAACATCCTTGAGGGTCTCAAATACACCCTTACCCTCGGTGGCAACAGCCTCGTACCAGGGGACATTGTCTGGGTTCAATACCCGATTCATTTCGCTAACTGGAACAATGTTAGGCAGATCCCTTTTATTGTATTGAATTGTAAAGGGTAGTTTTTCAAGTTCAAAACCATACTCAGCCAGGTTTATTTTAAGGTCTTCCATACTCTCAATGTTTGCATCCATTCGTTCTATCTGGCTATCGGCCACAAATACCACCCCATCCACACCTTTTAATATTAACTTACGGCTCGCTGCATAAAAGACCTGGCCAGGCACCGTATATAAATGAAACCTTACTCTGAATCCTTTAATATCTCCGAGGGCCAGGGGAAGGAAGTCGAAAAACAATGTCCTTTCAGTTTCAGTGGCAAGTGAAATTAGCTTGCCTTTTTGCTCCGGAGCAGTTGAACGATAAATAAATTGAAGATTTGTAGTCTTCCCGCATAGCCCCGGGCCATAGTACACAATTTTACAATTGATCTCTCTGGTTGAATAATTTATAAAAGCCACTCTTTCCTACCCGAAAAGCCTGTCTATATCTTCATCTGTAATTTCTGCAAAGGGTGATGTTTCTGGCCTGTTTTTCTTTTCAGCCTGTGCCTTTCTATCAAGCTCGATAAATATCTTCTCTAACTCCTGAGAAGACTTCTTAACCCTTAATCTAACCAGACCAAGTGATGTTCTCTGATCAAAAACAACAACCAGAATAACCCTGTTAGCTATTAATGAAATATGAATATTGTCCTTTTCCCCCTCGTGAAAGAGTATGGAAAACTCCTTCTGTCCTAATAGCTTGGCTATTCCGCCGGTAGCTGCTATGTTTCCCGCAGTCAATGATGCAAGTGCCGTGGTATCTATGTTATGGGTATCTCCAGCAGAGGCTATCAACTGACCGTTTTTATCAACCAGAAAAACAAGTTTTGCATTGGAGAGTTGATAGAGTTTCTTTAACTCATCATCAATCCTCCGAAACTCCTCCTCATACATTATAATTTCAGACATATTCCCACCTTTTATTTTTAAAAAGGCTGTATTTTACAGAACCCCTCAAGACTATTCGCTATTTTTCTCCTCCTCTGCTTTCCACATTGCCTCTTCCCTTAACAATGCCTCCCATTCTTTATCGACCAGTTCCTGAGCCTTCTGAAGTAAATGTTCGTTTTCAGGTGAAAACAGGTGTTTGAATCTGCCCTGAGTTTTCAGGAATTCGACAACAGGTTTTTTCTCCTTAGGCTTGTAGTTTATGGTAAGTTTACCATTTTCGTACTCATAAAGAGGCCAAAAACATGTATCTACTGCCAGTCTGCTGTCCTGTATAGCAGTGTCTGTTGGTGTTCTCCATCCACGGTTACATGAGGCAAGTATATTAATGAATGCCGGGCCATCCACCTCGAGGGCCTTACGAACCTTTGTCATAAGGTCACGCCAGTGAGCAGGCGTGGTCTGTGCCACATATGGGATGCCATGGGCAGCCATTATCTTTGTGAGATTTTTTCTTGGCTGAAGTTTACCAGGCACCACTGAGCCAGCAGGCGATGTAGTTGTATTTGCACCCAGTGGGGTTGCACTTGAGCGCTGAATTCCTGTATTCATGTAAGCACCATTGTCGTAGCAAATGTAAACTATATCGTGACCACGCTCCATCGCACCAGAGAGGCTCTGGAAACCTATATCGTAAGTACCACCATCGCCACCAAAGGCAATGAATTTTATTTTTTCCTTTATCTTACCCTTTTTCTTTAATGCCTTGTACATGGCCTCTACTCCTGAAATGGTGGCTGCAGCGTTTTCAAAAGCCGTATGAATCCAGGGTATCTTCCAGGCAGAATAGGGATAAACTGAGGTAGACACCTCAAGGCAGCCGGTTGCATTGGCTGCAACAAGTGGCACCTCTGCAGCAAGTAAAATCTGCCTAACTGCAATAGGGGCGCCACAGCCTGAGCATAGTCTATGTCCTCCTGTAAGAAGGTCCTCTTTTTTTGAAAGCTCCTTTAATCTTAATGGCGTTGTGCTCATACCCAACTCCTTTCCTCCAGATTTTCAAAAATTTCTGAAATCTAAAATCAAAAATCTAAAATCAATCCCCTTACTCTCTAACACCAAGGTAATCCTTTAAGATCTTTACCTTTCCAGTCTCTGCAACCTCTTTCATCTCATCAATAACCACTGCTGCATGCTCTGGCATAAAGTCTCTTCCACCAAGGCCATAAATCTTATTTATCATAAGTGGTTTTGAACCATTAGTTAACATAGCAGCAGATATCTCCATAAACATAGGGCCAAAACCACCAAAGCTCTCAGCTCTATCCAGCACGGCTATGACCTTTGCACCAGAAAGGGCCTCTGCTACCTCTTCATATGGGAATGGCCTGAACAGTCTTGGCTTCAGGAGCCCAACCCTGACGCCTTTGTCTCTGTACTCATCAATTACATCTTTACAGGTACCAGCTGCTGAGTTTAATACAACAATTGCAAGCTCTGCATCCTCAAGCCTGTATGTTTCGAACAATCCGTAACTACGGCCTGATATCTTTTGGAACTCCTTGGCCACCTCAAGCACCACATCCTTGACATGTAACATGGCCTCATGCTGCTGGCGTTTAAACTCCATGAAATAATCTGGCAGAACCAGTGGACCATAGGTAACCGGATTTTCTATATCAAGCAGTGGATGTTTAGGCTTAAACTCACCTATAAAATCCCTTACCACATCGTCAGGTAGCATCTCCATGCTCTCAATAGAGTGGCTAATAATAAAACCATCCATACAAACCATGGCAGGCAACCTAATGTCGTCGTGTTCAGCAATCCTGATTGCCTGAATAAGATTATCGTAAGCCTCCTGGGCATTTTCTGACCACAGTTGTATCCAGCCACAATCCCTTGCTCCCATACCATCGGAATGGTCACCATGTATGTTAATAGGAGCGGATAGGGCCCTGTTAACAAGGGTCATTACAACAGGCAGTCTCATACCCGAGGCTATATGAAGCATCTCCCACATAAGTGCCAGTCCCTGTGAGCTTGTTGCCGTCATTACACGGCCACCGGCTGCAGAGGCACCAATACAGGCACTCATTGCACTGTGTTCACTCTCCACAGTTACCAATTCTGTATCGACCTTTCCATCGGCTACAAAAGTTGAAAACTTCTCCATAATCTGGGTTGATGGGGTAATTGGATAAGCTGCACAAACATCTGGATTTATCTGCCGCATTGCTTCTGCAATAGCAAAATTACCTGTAATTGCGATTCTCTTGCCCATTATTTGCCCTCCTCTACCATTACTATTGCCTTCTTGCCCTTTTTGCCTGGACATTCCTTGGCACAGATACCACAACCCTTACAATGATTATAATCAAACTCTCCTCTTTTGCCATCTTTAACTGTTATAGCCGAATCCGGACAGTATATCCAGCAGAACAGACATTGTATACAGTTTTCCTCAATCCACTGAGGCCTGAAGGCCCTCCAGGATCCTGTATTGTAATTATCGGCACTACCTGCCTCAGTGATTGCACCTATTTCAAGCTCTCTCCAACCTTTCATCCTTCCTTTACCTCCTCATATCCTCTTCTTGTAGCCTCAAGATTGGCATTTATAATCTTTTCGGAAAATTTACTTCCGAAACTTCCCTTAACATCCTCAAGTAAAGTATCAAGATCCACTATACCAGAGGCCTTTGCCAGTGCTCCGAGCATACAAGAGTTGGGCAGTGGTCTACCAATTGTCTCCAGTGCAATCTTTGTGGCATCCACTGTAAAGACCTTCTGGGTCTCTTTTAGCTTCATCTTCTCCCTGATCTCCTTGGGATCCTTTGATGTGTTTATGACAAAAATAGCATCGTCTGCCGCACCCTCAGCCACATTTATACTATCGATTAATGTAGCATCAACAACCGCAATGATATTAGGATTGGTAACAGGACAGTGAATTCTGAGGGGTTTTGTGCTGATTCGGTTATAGGCCCTTAATGGTGCACCTGCGCGTTCAGGACCGTACTCTGGAAATGCCTGAACATGCTTACCGCCACTCAGGCAGGCATCAGCAAGCACCTTTGCAGCGGTTACAGTTCCCTGGCCACCTCGGCCATGCCATCTGATCTCAATAGTATCTGCTGCCATAAATCGCCTCCTGTCTGAAATTATAAATAAAATACATTTTTTTAAACATATCCGTTAGTTAGGTTCTTATTTTATTCTATTAAAAAAGGATATTGCAAGAAATTTGGGAATATATAAAAAAATGTTATACATACTTTTTTCATTTTTGAAAATGTCTTCAGCATAAGCAAAATAAATTATAACCCCGAGACAGGGATCTACCTTTATGTATTTCTACTAAAGAACCTACAGAGAACAACAAAAAGGGGAAGGGTAAACCTTCCCCTGTACATTAACCTCAGTTGAAAACTATAATCTTAACTTAACTGCTGCTCCCTCACTGATATAGCAACCTTATAAAGTACTGTAAGCACGAGGAAGCCAACTGCATAGACACCTATTGTAATAATAAGCTCAGGCAGAGTGGGCCAGTATTCAAAGACCCTCTCAAATGGGTTAGGTACAAAACCACCTATTACAAGGCCAAAGCCCTTGTCGATCCAGAGAGAGATAAAGGCTATAATACAGGCAAAAAGAAGTGTAGTCTCATTGCGCCTGGTAGGTGGCCACACCAGCAGAGCTATCGCAAATATTGCAAGGAATATGCTCAGCCACATAAGGGGTACCAGTTTCATATGACCATCAATTCCAAAGAAAAGATACTTAAAGGGAAGTATATGTCCTGGTATGTTACTGTATAGGGCTGTGAAGAGTTCTAAAAGTATGAAGAAGAAGTTTGCCACCATTGCATAGGTTACTATCTTTGCAACCGCCTGAATCGGTTCACGGCCTGGATCGAACTTGGTGTACTTTCTGATTATCATGGCCAGAATGATTAGCAGTGCCGGTCCTCCAGCAAAGGCTGATGCAAGAAATCTTGCAGCCATGATTGCAGTAAGCCAGAAGTCTCTTCCAGGCAAACCGGCGTAAATAAAGGCCGTCACAGTATGAATACTAACAGCCCAGGGAATTGAAAGGTAAATAAGAGGTTTTACCCACTTTGGAGGTGGTACCTCTTTAAGATCGGCCTGAAGAGTATTCCAGCCAATTATTATATTTAACAGCAGATAACCATTAAGCACTATAGCGTCCCAGAAAAGAATTGAGTTTGGCGTGGGATGAAGAATTACATTAAAGATCCTCATTGGCTGCCCCATATCAACAAAGATAAACAGAAGACACATGGTAACAGCAGAAACAGCCAGAAACTCACCAAGAATCACTATTTTACTGAACTTCTTGTAATTATGCAGATAATAGGGTATAACAAGCATAACTGCAGATGCTGCTACACCAACCAGAAAGGTAAACTGGGACACATAAAAACCCCATGACACATCTCTACTCATACCTGTAATGCCCAGTCCTTCCTTGAGCTGGTAAAGATATGTAAAAAAACCTGCACCTGCAAGACCAAGCAGGATAAATATCAGGGTCCAGTATCTTTTTCCTCCCTGTAGTGCCTTTTCTAACATTTACTCACCTCCTATGATGTAAAACACTGCTGGTTGGGTTCCTAGATGAGGTTTACGACGGATGCTGAAGTGCTCGTCCAGATACCGTCTGATCTCTGACTCAGGATCTGCCAGATCTCCAAAAAGCATCTTACCTTCTGATGCCTCAACACAGGCTGGCTTTTTTCCGGTCTCAATCCGTTCTACGCAAAAGTTACATTTCTCAACAACACCAGGCATTCTTGTTGGAAACTCAGGGTTTATATGTTTGATATATGGTCGTGGATCGCGCCAGTTAAAACTCCTTGCACCATAAGGGCATGCAGCCATACAGAAACGACATCCAATACAGCGGTGATAGTCCTGGGCAGTAATGCCATCGGGTCGTTTGAAGGTTGCCTTTGTGGGACAGACCCTTGTGCAGGGTGCATGCTCACAGTGATTACATAGAAGGAGGACCGGTTTTTCTTCGACCTCCTTTGGAACATAATGATTCATCTGATAAGGAAAAGAGTGTTCGAAGTCCTCGGTCCAGATCCATTTTATTTCGTCCTTGGGATTACCAAAATCAGGCACATTATGTATACTGTGGCATGCCTCTATAACCTTTTTGTAATCCTCTTCGTGCTCAAACTTTCTTAAGTCGATTACCATTGCCCATCTTTTGGCCTTTAGCCCATAATTGGTAGGGGTATACCCAGAAAAGGCCTTTGCCCTTGTAACAAAAAGCTGCGCTCCACCAACACCAATACCAATACAGGTCAAACCAGCGTACTTTAAAAATTCTCTTCTATTTACACTCATCTCTGCTCCTCCTGTTTGGCTTTGGCAAAGTGACAATCCCAGCAATAGGGATCAACATTTGCATAACTGTGGCATTCATCACAGAACTTCTTCTTGTTAGAGTGACATTTCATACAGGTATTCTGCAGACTGATGAAGACCTCCTCTCCCCTGGAGTTTATATAAATCCTCTTACCTTCCCTTAAAGCTGCATCTCTCCAGTCAATCAGAAGCTGCATGTGATTTGCTCTCATATATTCCTTTGGCTCTACACACTTTTTTACAGCAAGCTCTTTAATAACCGGAGTATCCAAGCTTGGCTTTGGAGGCTTTATGTCGGCCTTGCCTATGTTTGAATAAAAGGGAAAGGTGGCAAAGGCCAGAAAGATTATTATACCAGCAATTATCTTTCCACCATCATACATCTTTGACCTCCTTCCTGATCATAATGAGTTATTCCTCCTCTTCCTCTTCTTCCACCCCTGGAAGTGGTTCAAGTCTAAGGTCCATAGTCCTCTTCTTCTCACCGGTCATAACAAGGGCATTTCCAACAAGTTCGTGCAGACCACAAACATCTACCTCTGGCACCCAGTACTGCATTAAAGTAGTAAGTGCTGCTCTGTCGATTGCACATATATTTGCAAGCATGTTAACACCGTATTTCTCATTAACATACCTAACGGCATTTGCCCTGGGGAATCCACCTCGCATCCTTAGTTCCATATTCTCACCAGCGTTCAATCCTGAGCCGCTTCCACAACAAAATGTCTTTTCACGGATTGTATTTTCGGGCATTTCATAAAAATGATTTACCACATGTTTAAGCACATAACGGGGCTCTTCAAAAATCCCCATTCCCCTGGATGTATTACAGGAGTCATGGAAAGTAACTTTCAGGTGATCATTACGACTCGGGTCAAGCTTTATTTTTCCGTGTCTGATAAGATCAGCTGTAAATTCAGCTACATGAACCATCTTGGTACTCTTTGCATGTTCAAAAACAGTGCCTGTTATGGGTGATTTTGGCACTTCAAGAAAGTCCGGCGGACCCCACCATGTATTGAGATACTGATGCACCAGCCTCCACATGTGTCCACATTCACCACCAAGAATCCACTTGACACCAAGACGCTTTGCCTCAGCGTAAATCTTATAATGTAGCTTCTTTGCCATCTCATTTGAGGTAAAGAAACCAAAGTTACCACCCTCAGAGGCATAGGTACTCCAGGTGTAGTCGAGACCCAGCTCATGGAAAAGCATCAAATATCCCATACAGGTATACACGCCTGGCAGTCCAAAAAGATCACCAGATGGTGTTACAAATAGTATTTCTGCCCCTTTACGGTTGAAGGTTGGTTCAATTCTAATACCTGTAATTTCTTCAATATCATCACACATCATCTCGATGTTACTCTGAATTGTATGGGGCTCCAGACCCAGGTGGTTACCTTTATGATAACAATTGGCAACCGGGCCACCAATCCAGTCGGTCTGTAGACCAAGCAGGTTGGTCAATTCTCTGCCCATAATGGTGATCTCTGCCGTATCTATACCATAAGGACAGAACACAGAACAACGGCGACATTCAGTACACTGGTAGTAATAGTACCACCATTCCTTTATAACATCTTCAGTAAGTTCTCTGGCACCAGCAGCTTTACCAAAGAACTTACCACCTGTTGTAAAGTATTTTCTATAAACAGAACGCATCAGCTCTGCCCTGAGAACCGGCATATTCTTTGGGTCGCCCGAACCAATAAAGAAATGGCACTTATCAGCACATGCGCCACAACGCACGCAGATATCCATGAAGAGCTTGTAAGAACGATATTTACCAAGCCTGTCCTGCATTCCTTCAAGTACTATCTCCTTCCAGTTCTCTGGCAGTTTCCAGTCCTCATCAGCAGGTGACCATTCGCGGGGATTCGGCATTTCAACAGCTTCAAGATACTTTGGCCTGGCACCATAGCAGTAAGTACCGGGCTTAAACTCAACTGGAGTCTCCATCCAGTTGGTCTTAGGAGGTTTGTAGTCTATTGACTTGGCTAATTCGTCCGGTTTTGGTGGTTTTGCCTGTTTTGACATAGCTCTACTCCTTTCCCTCGGTTTCTTCAGTTTCTGCTTTTTCCTCTTCCTCTTTTGGTGGTTCTTTTTCAACAGGTATTCCAACAGCTATCATCTTGTCTCTGAACTCCTCTTCGTACTCCTCATATGTATGAACCTTCACCGGATAGTTCCATGGGTTTGGATGATAAACCATTCGAGAATTGTTTGCAAGGTTTCTGGTCGGGCTTAAAAATACCCCACCTAAGTGCACAAGTTTGCTGAAAGGAAAGTAAGCGAACAAAGCCGAAACAAGAAAAAGATGTATATAAAAAATTACACCAATACCATCAGGAACAGTAGGATTAAATGTGGCAAGCCCAAGAGTTAGCTCCTTTACCTTTATGATATCGACCTTCCAGAAATACCTCATCAACATCCCCGTACCTGCAATCGCCATTATAAGAAACAGTGGGAAATAATCTGCGGGCAATGAAATATAACGAACCGCCGGAACAAAAACCCTTCTCAAGAACAGATAAAATGCTGCACCAAAAAGCACAAGCCCTGTTACAAAAAGATGAGGCGACCCAATCTGCAAAAAGCCATCAAAGCTTTCAATAATACTTACAAACTTTGGAGTGGGGTGTTTGAAGAATCTCAGATGTCTGATAAAAACGATCAGAAATGAATAATGGAATGCAATTCCCCCAAGCCAGAGCCATTTAGATGATGCATAAACCACTCTGTCTGCCGGGGTTTTCTCGGTTCTAAGGTTTCTAAAAAGTGACCTGAAAAGCACCACCTCAAGAAACATTCTTGCAGCAACTTCCCAGCTAGTAGCAGGACTTTCAAGCTTGCTGTGTTTAATCCAGGGTAATGATTTTTGCTGACCACAGGTGGTCGGGATCTTGAAAGGTACCGGCACCTTGCCCCATCCCACAACCCGATAAATTAAACCTCCAAGGAATATAACTACTGCCAGGTAGGGTATGACAACACCAAAAAGGGAGTGCATCTTGAGGGCTCCGGCACCAATAGCAGGTATTAGTAAAAGAACTACAACCGCTCCAAAGGAAAACAATGCTCCCATTTATTACCTCCTTTTTAGAACACTACTTTATTTTGAAGTTATCCTCACCCTCAGCCAACAGGTTTGCCCGCTCAAGTAATTTATATGTCCAGTTTCTCAGCTCCGTCGCCCTGAGCTCATAAATCTTTTCACGGCAACTCATGTAGATATCAAAGGTCTTTAAAGCAAGCTCATCAATTTTGTTATCAAACCACCTCAGCTCTTCATTCTGTAGTGCTTGAGAGTTAAGTTCAGCTCTCACAATTTCTTTTAACTTAAAAATGAAAGCAACTGCTTCTGAAGGAGTGAAATCCTGGATAGCCCTTACCCTTATAATCCTGTCCAAAAAGGGGGTTATCTTATCTGTCTCCCCCTCCCCTATCAACTCATTCAAAATACCTTCTATACCCTCTTTGATTGTCTGTCCAACAGGATTATGGAACTTATCTTTTGTATTTTTTAAAAATTTAACTGTCTCTTCTGGATAGGTATTTATAATAGCTTCAAACCAGTTATTAAGAATTCTTTCCCTATTTTCCTTTAATAACCCTCTTAACCCCATTGTCCTGGTAAAGGTTGGCACCCCCTACTTGAAGGGGTGCCAAATGTATTTTCCTGAATATTATACACAGCCAGTTGGCTTTGGCAGTCCTGCATACCTACAGGCCTGTTTTGCCGGACCATCTGGAAAGAGCTGATAAAGATACTTTGTGTTACCCTTCTCAGGCCCCATTGTCTTTTTGATCTCCTTAACCAGTATCTTGATCATTGGTGCAATCTGATACTTGTTATAGTAATCTCTGAGGAAGTTGATAATGTCCCAGTGCTCCTGAGTGAGCTCAAGACCGTCTTGCTGTGCCATATAAGTGGCAAGCTCGGGGGTCCAGTCATCAAGGTTCTGAAGATAGCCCTCTTCATCGACCTCAATCTGTTTGCCCTGGAATTCTAATGTTGGCATCTTAAACCTCCTTAATGAATAATTTGTTTATTGGGAAAATCCCTTAATAAAAGCCCCTTCACTGTCAATTCAGGCTATAAACAATAATACAGTTACTATTTTACGGTCAAATAAAAAAAACTTATTTTTCAATCAATAGCCTTAATATTCTTCCTTTTCAGCTTTACGAAGAAAAGACGCCCCTGTGCCCTGCGCATTGCCAGAAAGTTCACTCTTCTTGGAGAGACTGTATGAGTACGGATGTCGTAATTGATGATAATCTCTTCATAGTCGGTACCTGATTCAAGAGACATGGCCAGGTCCCAATCCTGATCACAGGCATAACTAATTGCCTCCATAAAAGTCTCCCCTAAATTTCTCCCTGTTGGATCAAAAGAATATACAGCGCCGCAGTTACATACCCCCCCTAAAAAAGACCCTAACTCTGTATCTATCTCTTTAGGTCTATCAAACAGCTCTCTACAAAAAGGACATCGTGGCTCGTAAAGAACACTCTTATCTTCTCTTTGTTTCATTATTAAGATAGAAAATTATAATCATCCAACCTAAAAATGTCAAATGTTATTGTTTTGAATTTTCAGCTTTATTTTTTATAATATTTCATTAAAGGTTAAATATTTAAAATTACCGTTATTATATATGCGTATTTGGTTGTTCTGCTTCACTTTTATGCCACTTCTGTCTATACCTTCAAGCCCCAGATTGCCACCACAGTCTTTCAATATTAACAGGGCAAGCCCCTGTATTTCTGGGTCTTCTGATTTCAAAGCCTCACTGAGCACCTCTTTAACGGCATCTCTTTCAAGAAGCTCTGGCCTCTCCTTACCAATCCTCCAGATGGCATAGAGAACCGATTCCCTGAAGACAGGTTCGTCAAAATACTCTGGAATCAACAGGGCAACATCACTGAAAACCTCCGGTGATTTTACAATTACCTCGGAGATCATCTCAATGGACGACCAGCCCAGCCCACCAGACTCCTCTGTGATTGACCAGAGCAACCTCTTCATTATCTCCCTTGCATCCTCTCTTGACCGTCTTGCTATCTCTTTTACAACCTCTCCCATTGCCTCGATTGCTCTCCAGGTAATCAGCGAGTCCTTGTCATAGCTCAAACTGAAAAGAATACTTATAGTTCGAGGATGTTCAAGGGCAAGCCTGGCAATTTTCTCTAAATCTCTATTTTTTAAGGCCTCGATTACTACTTTCTTCAACTCGAATCTATTCATCAGATAACCTTTCCGGACATATAACCTCTTGCTACTCTGATCATACCATCCACCCAGTTTCTAACGCCTAATGCATGAACATGGGTGTATGTTGCAAGTACATTTTTATAAATAACCCCATCGTAACCCTTAACGATTCCCTTTCCTCTGGACATCTTAAAAGCAAACTCTATATTTTGATTATAACCCTTTACCACAGAGTAGTGAAATTCATGTCCTCTGAACTGTAGACCTCTATCGTAATAACCAGTTTCACCCTGTACCTCAACCACCGTATAACCGTGGGCTGCTGGCCTTTCTAACATGGTAAAACTAATGGGTAGTATCCCTGTCATGGGATACCTCTTTCCTTTATACTCAATCTCCTGTCCCAGATACATCAGTCCACCACACTCGGCATAAACAGGTAGTCCTTTTTCAACCCTGCCTTTTAAAGCACTCTTAAATGAGCTGTTTCTTGAAAGCTCAATGGCATTTGTCTCAGGAAAACCTCCACCAATATACACTGCATCAATGTCTGGAAGGTCTTTTTCTCTGGTTGCATCAATCTCTATTATCTCTACCCCTCTTGCCTTAAGGGCCTCAATATTTTCTGGGTAATAAAACTGAAATGCCCTGTCCCGAATTACTCCCAACTTTAAGCCTAACCCGTCCTTTTCGTTGTTATAAAGCTCTATGCTGTTTTCTGTCACAAGCTCCTCAGTGGCGGTCGAGATTTCATAAAGCCTATTAAGATCTATTGAACTGGTTACCTGTTCTGCAAGGGCATCAATCAACTCTTCCACATTGTCATGTTCCTGATAGGGCTTCAGCCCCATATGCCTTTCTATCATCTCCGTATTTTCAAGCCTTCTTATAGAACCCAACACCTCTAAACCGGTATAATGCTCTATTGCATCTCGAATCACCTTTTCATGCCTGCTACCAGCAATATTATTAAGTATAACCCCTCCTATTTTAAGATCCGGATCGAAATCAACAATACCTCTGAGCATTGCAGAAACCGTTCGAGTCACCTTTTTACAATCAATCACCAGAACAACCGGACATGAGAGCCTTTTGGCAAGCTCAGCCGTACTGTACGAGCCCTTTACATCCACACCATCAAAAACTCCACGATTTCCCTCAATAATGGCGAGATCTGCATCTCTGGCATGATACAGGAAAGACTTGTAGACAATCTCTTCTGGAAGCAGGTAGGTATCGAGATTATAACACTGGCTGCCGCTTGCCCTCGATAACCAGCCAGCATCGATATAATCAGGACCCTTTTTAAAAGGAACAACCCTTTTGCCCAGCCCTTTAGAAAAGGCCCTGCACAAAGAAACAGAAAGGGTGGTTTTACCAGAGCCTCCACGAAGCCCTGCTATAACCACCCTTGGAATTCTATATCTCACAGACCAGTTTTTATTTGCTGTACTTGTTATTCCTTTGGTGGTATTTCTACATAACTACCACCAAAATATGTGAAAATCAACTGCCCTGAATCAAGCAACTCCCTCAATGCTGCCTTGACTTCCTGTTTATCCACACCATGGTCCTTTGAGACCTTCTTGAGAATGTCACTCTGTTTGAGCTTCTTCTTTCCCATAGACTTCTCTACAAGCTCATAAATGATCTTTTTTAATTCCTCTTTTTCCATAGTTCCACCTCGCTTTAGTTTAATGATAAAGGGAAGAGCTTTAAGCCCTCCCCTTTAATTATTTTACCACTTGAAGGTTGCAGCCATTCTCCAGGTCTCACGAGCAAATGTAAAGTCGTCGATGTGCTGCATCTTGAATGGCAGACCTGTAACCTTAAAGAATTTCTCCCATCCAATCCTTTCGACCCACTCACCAAGCCTTTCGTGCTTCCTGGCACCCTCAATGTAGGCATTCAGGATGGTCTTTACTGCATCCACGACCTCTGGCCATCTCGGTGGATTGTTTGGAAGCCACGGCACAGCAAGCTTGGAGAACATTGGGTTAGACCTGAGGTTGCTAACCTTTCCGCCAACCACGATTGCAACACCGTCGTTCTT
This sequence comes from Nitrospirota bacterium, assembly GCA_013151495.1. Lineage (GTDB taxonomy): Bacteria > Nitrospirota > Thermodesulfovibrionia > Thermodesulfovibrionales > JdFR-85 > JAADIE01. The sequence goes on from JAADIE010000077.1 coordinate 14,347, forward strand.
AGGATCGGCAATTGGCATAGCCGGACAGACTGAATAGCAGTTACCACAGTACATGCATTTTTCGAGCTTTATTTTAACGCTCTTCTTGGCAGGATCAGGACTGATTGCACTGGTTGGACAGGAAGCAACGGTTGATGGAATCTCACAGAGGTTCTTTACCTTGTCATGTTCAATTCTTGGTGGAGTCTTGTGAACACCAACAAGTGCGATATCAGAGCAATGAACAGCACCGCACATATTAACACAGCAAGCCACTGCCAGTCTTACCTTTGCAGGTAGCTCCTTTGTGTGGAAGTATTCATGAAGCTCATCCATTAAGGCCTTAACCAGACCTGATGCATCGGTTGCAGCAGAGTGACAGTGCACCCAACCCTGAGTATGTACCACATTGCTAATCCTGTCTCCGATACCACCTATCATATATCCCTTCTCTTTGAGCTCATTAACCAGAGGCTCAACCTTACTCTCATCTGAAACTAAAAACTCTACATTGTGTCTGGTAGTAAACCTGAGATGACCATCACAGTATTTATCTGCAATCTCACAGATATCCCTTATGAAGTCGGTTGAGACAAGCCTTGGTGAAGCCACCCTGACACTCCAGATCTTTGCACCACTTTCGGCAACATGAACCATAACACCAGCACTTAAAATTTCGTGATATTTCCATTTACCGTAATTTTCCTTTATTACTGGTGGTAAGAACTTGCTATAATGCGGTGGTCCAATGTCTGTTTGTCTCTGTGGTAATTCTGACATAATAACCTCCTTTTATAAAATTAAATTTTAAAGATTTTTTACTTCTCGATATCCTCTTCAGACCAGAAGAAGAATGGATCACGCCTTGGCTCTTTAACCATTGCTGGATGTGGCTCAAGACCGGTCTCTTTCAGGAACACAGGGAAGCCCATTCTCTCGATCAACTCACCAACCCTTTCACGGTTCTTACCATGCTCATCCCAGAACTCCCAGATCCTTTCAACCAGATCAAATAGCTCCTCGTATGGTGGCTCGAGTTTAATAAATGGAACTATAACCCATGACATTAGTGCACCGGTAACGATTGGTGCTTTACTACCCAGCAGGATAGTGGCACCCTTTTCCTCACCCTGTCTGAGTGCCTTTGTCATCTTGGCAATACAGTGCATGCACCTGTTACAATCCTCATCGTTTATCTTCAGCTCGTTTCCATCCCAGCTCATGCAACCGGTTGGGCACATGTCAACGATCTCTGCCTGTATGTCCATACCATTTTTGGCATAGTTTCTGACCTCTTCCTGATCAATCTGGATGTTGCCCTTCCAGGTACCAATGATTGACATGTCAGCACGAGCAATAGAGGCTATGCAGTCAACTGCACAACCTGCCATTTTGAATTTGAATTTATATGGGAACATTGGCCTGTGAAGCTCGTCCTGGAACCTCTGTGTGATCTGATAGGTTAACTCAAGGGTGTCATAGCAGGACCACTCACACCTTGCTGGCCCAACACAGCAGCTTGGTGTTCTAACTGCTGAACCTGAACCACCCAGGTCCCAGCCTCTTGAGGATAGCTCTGCAAAAACAGGCTCCAGATTCTCTGTTTTGGTTCCAAGAAGGATAATGTCACCGGTTGAACCATGCATATTGGTCAAGCGGCTTCCATACTTGTCCCATATATCGCAGATCTCACGAAGGGCATCAGTGGTATAGAAGAAACCAGCAGGCTGGTTAACCCTGACAGTATGGAAGTGGGCAACACCTGGAAACTTATCAGGCACATCAGAATATCTACCAATAACTCCTGCTCCATATCCCCTAACACCAACAATACCACCGTGCTTCCAGTGGGTTACCTTCTCCTTATAGGAAAGCTCTAACTGTCCAAGTAGATCCTGGGCATATTCGCTATGTTCGGCTGCCCTTTTGATCTCTTTGACGAAGCTTGGGAAGGCACCCTTTTCAAGCTCGTCAAGAAGCGGTGTTTCGTGTTTCTGTGACATAATCTCCTCCTCGTTTTAAGATTTTTCATTTATGAATCCAAAA
>JAADIE010000077.1:16412-24748 GCA_013151495.1 Nitrospirota bacterium
AGTACTACCAGTTTGGTCAAATAAAAAAAACTTATTACACGATTGTCAATGATTATTATACACTTAAAACTATACTTATTATTTTAATCATGGTGCCCCCTAGAGGATTCGAACCTCTGACACCAGGATTAGGAATCCTGTGCTCTATCCTACTGAGCTAAGGGGGCAGCTACTGATTACTGATTCTCTCTTAACCATTCGATTACTTTCTGAACTGCTTCTTTTGCCGTTTCTACCTTGATTATCCCTTGAATATCCCAGGTTTGTATCCCGACAACGGGTTTTCGAAGCTGCAAAGCGAAGGCTATCTCTGATAAGGTACCGTACCCACCTCCTACAGCTATTAATGCATCTGCTGTGCGTGCTATGATAACATTTCTACCAATTCCCAGTCCAGTAGCAATGGGGATGTCAATATAAGGATTAGCCTCTTTTTTATTGTCCTGAGGAAGTATACCCACCGTGATACCACCTGACTCTTTTGCACCTCTGCTTGCCCAGTGCATCACCCCTGTGAGGCCACCGGTTAGCACAATAAAACCTTCTGCAGCAAGCTCTCTACCTACATTTTCTGCTATCTCAAGTAAAGAAACCTCTGCCTCTCTGGCCCCTATAACAGCTACAATTTCCTGCCCCTTCGTCATAATACTAATACATCAGTATAACAAAAATTGTAAAATAATTAGATGTCCTATTTAATTATCGAAGGTGCACGACAAAACAACTTAAAAAACATCTCACTAAAAATTCCTCATGATCAACTTGTGGTTATAACGGGGCTTTCAGGTTCCGGAAAGTCATCTCTTGCCTTTGATACGATCTTCGCTGAAGGACAGTGGCGATTCATTGAGTCTCTTTCATCTTATGCCAGGCTATACATTGAGAAGCTCGACCGGCCTGATGTTGATAAGATACAAAACATACGACCTGCAATAGCCCTGGAACAGAAAAATCCCGTAAAAGGGTCTCGTTCCACGGTTGGCACCCTTACAGAGATTTATGATCTTCTGAGGGTTCTCTACTCCAAGATATCCAGACCCTACTGCCCTTCATGCAATAAGGAGATAAAACAATGGTCACCAGAGGCTATCGTCAATTACTTACTTCAGAGGCACAACCAGAAGCGATGTGTTATCACCTTTCCTTCAAGTGATCGGCCTGAAGATCTGATAAAAAGGGGCTTTTACAGGTTTTTCGAAAATAACGAGACAAGGGAATTGTCATCCACAGCCACTCTACCCCAGAACTTGCAAATTGTGGTAGACAGAACTATAATCAGACAGGAGGCAAGATTTGCTGAATCTATTGAGCTTGCCTTCAAGCAGGGTAATGGTTGCCTTACAGTTTTCATCTTTGAATCCAGAGACAATGGTCTCGAGGTAAGGCCTGTCAGGTTCTCAAAAGATCGCACCTGTGAAGAATGCAATATTACACTCGCCGAACCAGCTCCCATTCTATTTTCTTTTAATCATCCTATAGGGGCCTGCAATAGCTGTAACGGTTTTGGAAACACCCTCAGGTATGATGAATCTTTAATCGTGCCCGACCCTACCCTGAGCATACAGGATGGAGCGATAGAGCCCTGGGAAAAACCAGCAGCTCGATGGTGGAAGGAGCAATTGATTAAAGGTGCAAAAAAGGCCGGTATTGATGTTAAAAAAGCCTTTAGTGATCTTTCCGAAGAAGAAAAGTCTATGATATTCAAAGGATGTCACCACTTTTATGGTATAGAGGACTTTTTTGACGACCTTGAGGCAAAGCGATATAAGCTCCATGTAAGGGTTTTCCTGAGCAGATACCGCAGTGCCTTTGTATGTCCTGAGTGTAAAGGTAAACGGCTCCGTCCAGAGGCCCTGGCTTATCGTCTGGCAGGCCTTGATATTGCCGAACTATCAAAAAAGTCTATCGATGAGCTGGATATATTTTTCAGAAAACTCTCTTTAAGCAAGTACGAAAAGGAGGTATCAAAGGAAATAATTAAACAGATAGAGATGAAGATCACCTTTCTAAAAGATGTGGGACTTGGTTATCTTACCTTAGACCGTCTGGGTAAAACACTATCAGGTGGAGAATATCAAAGGGTAAATCTTGCAAATCAGATCGCATCCAGACTTACTGGTACCCTCTATGTATTAGATGAACCAACCATTGGATTGCATCCTCGAGATACCAAAAGGATAATGTCTATAATCAAGGATATGGTGCGTCATGGAAACACAGTGCTTGTTGTAGAGCATGATGCGTCGGTTATAAAAGAGGCAGAATGGATCGTAGAAATGGGACCAGGTAGTGGACAAAAGGGTGGAGAGGTTATATTCTCAGGCCCCTTAAAAGAGTTTTTCACATCTGGCACTACCACTTCCAGGTACCTTAAAAACGAGTTTTCTTACAAACTTGGATCTCTAATCAGATACAGACCTGTAAACAGAGAAAAGCAGATCATACTAAAAGGCGCCACAGGGCACAATCTGAAAAACATCACCTTAAAAATCCCGCTTGGGAGTCTTATAGCAGTAACCGGTGTTTCAGGTTCTGGAAAGAGCTCTCTGATCGTGGAAACCCTTTACAGGGCCCTGGCAAGACACTTTAAAATCTCCTTTGAACATCCCCTCCCTTTTAAGGAATTAGCAGGTATCGATTCACTAAAAGGTGTAAAATTAATAGACCAGTCGCCTATTGGCAAGACTCCCCGTTCAAATCCAGCAACATATCTTAAAATCTTTGACCTGATCAGAAGGTTATATGCAGAGCAGCCATACGCTGTAGCACACGGCTATACCCCTGGCTTCTTTTCCTTTAATGTACCCGGAGGAAGGTGTCAGAGATGCTCAGGTGAGGGATACGAAAAACTCGAGATGTATTTCTTTGAGGACCTTTATGTCCGTTGTGAACACTGTCATGGCAGGCGTTATTCTGAAGAGGCCTTGAAGGTAACCTATAAAGAAAAAAACATATACCAGGTATTGCAAATGACAGTGGATGAAGCCATAGAATTTTTCCGAGATGAAGAGGGCATAGTAGAAAAGCTCCTTGTTCTTAAAGATATTGGTTTGGGATATTTAAAACTGGGGCAACCTGCCACCACCCTTTCAGGTGGTGAAGCACAACGACTTAAGATCTGCTCCGAGCTTTCAAATAGCAGGAAGACAGGTTTTTTGTATATACTTGATGAGCCAACGGTGGGATTACATTATCTGGATGTTCTGTCTTTAATAGGAATTTTGCAAAAACTGGTAGACGAGGGTAATACGGTGGTAGTCATAGAGCATAACTTGGATTTCATTAAAACCACAGACTGGGTGATTGATCTCGGACCAGAGGGTGGTCCAGATGGAGGCAAAATTGTTTTCGAAGGCACACCTGACGATCTTATTGATTGTAAAAACTCGCATACAGGAAGATTTCTCAGGGAGTTATACCAGTGAATAAATGGCGTCTAATAGACAGCGGTAATGAAGATGCCTATTTTAATATGGCCCTTGATGAGGCCATTGCAGTGCATGTGCAGGATCACAACTGTCCACCCACTTTGAGGTTTTATGGGTGGAACAAAAAGTCCATCACTATTGGTGCCTTTCAGAGCATCAATGACCTGAACATACAGTACTGCAACGAAAGAAACATCCCTGTAGTTAGAAGGCCCACCGGAGGCAGGGCTATACTCCATGGTAACGATCTTACATACAGCTTTTCATCCATTAATAGTCCTCCCTTTTTTTCTGAAGGTCTCCTGCAAACCTATGGTTTTATAAGCAGGGCTTTTCTTCTGGCCTTCAGGTCTCTTGGAATGGAAGTCCAGATGAAAAATAGAAAGGAAAAGGGAAAGGTTCTGACAGGCTCCTCATTGTGCTTTCAATCGGTTTCCTATGGTGAAATAACACTTCAGGGTAGAAAGCTCATTGGTTCAGCCCAAAAGAGATGGAAGAAGGGGTTTCTACAGCAGGGGTCACTAATGCTAAAATTAGAGGCTGACGAAATGAAAAGGGTCTTCAAGAGAGTCAAGGCCGATCAGATACTTTCCTCAATGACCTCTGTACTTGAGCACTATCCACAGATAAGTACGGATTTATTGAAGAAGGAAATAACCAGGGCCTTTGAAGAGGTTTTTTCCGTTCGTTTTATTCACGACGAGCCCACCCGAGATGAGCTAAGCCTTGCCAGTAGACTCGTACATGAAAAATACAGCTCTTCAGAATGGCTTAACTATAGATAAATAGATAAAGAGATCTTATAGAAAGCCATTTTCAATCAATTACTTCTATTATCTCTTTTTTTCTCATTATTTCTAATTTTTCACACTCTATCTACCATACATTTTTTTATTGACAAATATAAAATTTGGGAATATAATACCAAATATGAAGGCTGACATAAAAAAGGCCATATCCTCTGCAATTGTCAGGGTGCTAACTCCTCTGGTTCGAATGCTCCTGAAACATAACATCCCCTACGGCACCTTTGCAGAGCTGGCTAAATGGGTTTATGTGGATGTGGCCTTCAGAGACTTTAAGGTTGAGGGAAGAAAACAGACCATTTCCAGGGTTTCGACGATTACAGGTCTAACAAGAAAAGAGGTAAAAAGACTCCGTGAGCTTGAAGGCCCAGATGACCTCGGGGCTGCTGAACGATACAACAGGGCCATGAGGGTGATCAGTGGCTGGTTAAAGGACAGTCGCTATACCGATTCACAGGGTCAGCCAAAAAGACTACCCCTGGAAGGAAAAAACAGCTTTTCAGAGCTCGTTAAGGAATACAGTGGGGATATTCCACACAGGGCAATACTTGATGAGATGAGAAGGGCTGGGGTTGTTGAGGTAGAGGACAACATGGTTAGACTACTTTCAAAGGGTTATATAGTTACTAAAAGTGAGATCGACCAGCTTGCAATGCTGGGCACAGATGTCAGCGAGTTTATTTCCACAATCTATCACAACATTACCTGTGATCCCTCTGAGGTATACCTCCAGAGAAAAACCGTTTATGACAACATTCCCCAGGAATATGTTGAGGAGATAAGAGAGCAGATCCGTAAAAAAGGACAGGAGTTTCTTGAAGAGATCGATCAACTTATTTCCAGATACGATCGTGATGTGAATCCATCTATAAAAGGCACAGGTCGTAAGAGGCTTGGCCTTGGTATCTTTTACTTTGAATAAAAGGAGGCCGGGGAAATGCGTAGTTACATAAAAGGGCCAGCATTTATTTTGATATTTTTAGGGTTATTGATCTTTACCTATTCCTGTGGCGGAGGAGGAACCGATCTCTTTGCAGGAGGGGGGATAAGCGGTACCGGAAAATACACTGGTGTAGTTTCAGGATTTGGCAGTATCTTTGTGAACGGTATCGAGTTCGACACATCTAACGCCACAATTATTGTCGAAGGCAAACCCGGCACTGAAAGCGATCTGAGTGTTGGCATGAAGGTAACCGTATCTGCAAGTGATTCCATGGCTGATGAAGTAATCTTTGAGCCTGAAATTAAAGGAATAATAACAGACATTGATGCTCCGGCAAACAGCCTGGATGTGATGGGCCAGACCGTTCAGATTACAACTGCAACGGTACTGTCAGGTTTTACATCCATCCTGGATCTCGCTGCAGGAGACCATGTACTGGTAAGTGGCTTTTTCGACTCAACTAATACAATCGTTGCCACATATATCCGTTTACTTTTACAGGCACCCTCTGTTTTTGAGATAAAGGGCTATGTTAAAAATCTTGACTCACTAAATAAGACCTTTGAAATAAACAACCTGAGGGTAGACTACTCTTCAGCAACCTTATCTCAGCAGCTAAACAATGGCGATTTTGTTGAGGTAAAAGGAAATTATTCTGCTGGCCTTTTCACGGCTACATCAGTAGAAATTACCGTTCCTGTTGAAAAGGGATCTCCAGGCGATACGATAAAAGTTGAAGGGTTAATTACAGATTTTATAGCCGCTGACAACTTTCAGGTTAACGGACTGACTGTAATCACTACTCCTGACACAAAATACATTAATGGTACATCAGCTGAACTGACAACCAATATATGGATAGAGGTTCACGGACAGATAAACTCATCAGGAGAGCTCGTCGCAAGCCAGATAGAGTTCAGATACAATGTCAGACAGGAAGTTGAGTTCAAGGGCGTATTAGATGATGTAGACCAGACTTTATCTACTGTAAGCATTTTCTCAAAGGTTGTAAAGGTAAGCTCCTCTACCATATTCAAAGACGACTCTTCTTCAAGTATACAGAACTTTACATTCCAGAACCTGACAACGGGAGATTATGTAAAAATAGGTGGTTTTGTTAATAGTAACGGTGAAATAATCGCAACAAAGATAGAAAAAATAGATCCGGTAACAGAAAACACCCTTAAAGGCCCTGTGGACAGAGGATCAGAAAATAACACGATCGGTAATTATTCGATAGCAGTTCTGGGTATTACGGTGGATATGAATGATCCATCTATAACCTTTGAAGATATAGACGACAATCCTATAAGCATGGCTACCTTTTTTAACAGTATCGACGATACCAAATCACCAGGCGATATTGTGGAAGTTGAAGGGAATTACTCTCAGGCAGATGGCAGGTTTTACGCTACCAAAGTAACGATCGAAAGGATTAACTAAAAAACACCCCATTTTGGGGTGAAAATCAAACTTTAACAGGAGGTTAAAATGTCTTACTTGAGAAAGTCAGAAGTAAAACTGGGCATAGTGGTTGGGGTGCTTTTCCTGTTGTCTATTCTTCTTTACGCCTGTGGCGGTGGTAGCTCTTCAGGCACCAGTGCAGCCAGTCTTTATATCACAGACGATCTGAGCACCAACTATAGCCAGGTATATGTAACCATCTATAAGATCCAGCTTGAGAAGGCTTCTGACCAGTCGCTTGTTACGGTGTTTGAAGATCCAGCCGGCGTGACTTACGACATGACAGAACTAAGAGGCGTACTTGAGAAAATAGGTAGCATTCCACCTGGAACCTATACCAAGATAATAATTACAGTTGATCAACAGCTGATTCTCGTTGAAAAAGTCACAGGCAACCAGATAACAGCAGATCTGTCTGAAAATGCCTGGACCTCTTGTTCAAACGGTCAGTGTGACTACGAAATCGTAGGAGCTATTAATGTAATCGAGGGGCAGAAGGTTATTGTTGACTTCGATCTCAAACAGTTCGTCTACGATCCTGTTACAAATACCGTCACGGCCAAGATAGTAGTCGATGCAGATGGCTCCGAGCATTCAGGCTACTACGAGCTTAAAAGTGACAAGTACAAACTTAAAGGTATAATCGTATCTATTGATACAGCAAACAACACCTTTGTAGTTCAGATCATCAAGGCCAAACACTTTGTTCCAACCGAGCCTACTATCACGGTTACAACAACAGACACTACCGTCTTCACTTGTGATGACGACGACGATAATTACCTTAATTGCAATGTCTCAAGTTTCGGTGATCTTGCAACCGGCATGAAAGTAGAAATCTACGGCTCCTATAACAGCTCAACCGGCAACTTTGATGCTACAAAGGTAGCCGTTGACAACGATGATGATATCTACTATTCCTCATGCTCAGAGCCTGCTCGTAGCATACTGGATTATACAGGACTATCTTACAAAACAGAGGTGGAGGCCAGCGGGGCCGACCCATATACTTACAATCCAGACGACCATTCTATAACTGTATCCGGAAGTACATATCTGATTACTAAGGAAACCATCCTTAAAGACGAGACCTCAAAACCAGAAAGAGTGATATGCGTCGACAGTATGCCTGTGGCTGCAACCAAGATTGAGGTAAAGTATGTTCAGGCCAGGGACGCAGATGGCAACACTGTTAATATAGCAATAAAGGTTGAGTTCAAAAACTCATCCAGCAGTTAATAAACAGGGGGGCTGGCAATCTCTGCCAGTCCCTTCTTTTGACGATTCAGGTAAAAAGACACCAGTGAACCAAGGGCCCACAGACCGGTATAACTATTAACCAGAAAAACTATAAAATGGTACGGAAAGGATATCAACATTCCAGCAGGTGTTGCCGTGCATGGAAAGCCTATTAGCATGGTAATGAAAATTACGGCCGTATAAACAATGCCCACAATGGCTATAAAAATAAGGGCACCCTTTTCTTTCATTAAAAAATCTAAGCTCTGTTTAAAGGTCTCAAAGGGACCTCGTCTGCTAATACTGATCTCAATACTACCGTAAAAGCTGACGGCTGTTAGTAGAAACAAAAGTACTGCAAAAACTGTAATACCCACCACAGTAGCAAACAGCCCTATAAAGTTAGACAGAACCACTGAATACTCTTTAAGATAATCTACCATTTTTCTTATCAGA
>JAADIE010000107.1 GCA_013151495.1 Nitrospirota bacterium
CGGTCGGAATCTCGACATCTGCTATTTTCTGACTGTACGCAACTGAAAGAAATTCCTCTCCCCCTGGTTCTCGACCTTAATATGGAGGATGAAGCAACAGACAGAGGAATTGTTGTAAAAAAAGACAGGCTCTCTGAAATACTTGGTATAAAGGTAATCGGCACAGTTGCTCCAAGAAGAAAGGGAATTCGTGAGTTAAAAGAGGCCTTACTTTCGCCTGGAAAGAGCAGTTTTTCCTTTAAATATCCTGAAACAATAGAAAACTATATAGAGAGGATAGCCAGATTACTACCTGAAGCAGGCATTTCAAGAAGGGCCATAGCTGTTATGATCCTCTCGGGAGACGAGAGTCTAAAGGGCTGGTTAAAAAGCAACCTTTCACTGGATATCATAGAGGAGATAGAACAACTTAGAGACGACTGTCAAAGACACTTCTCTGTACCCCTTGCACAGATAATCAATGATGTAAAGGTCAAGGTGGTACAGCAGCTGATCTCGGAAACGGTTGAAAGAATAGAACCATCAAGGGGAAGGTTATTCTCTATCCTTGAGAAGGCAAGTATGCATCCTGTGTGGGGAGTACCGGTTCTTCTATTTGTACTGTATGTTGTTTATGAGTTTGTCGGAGTTTTTGGTGCCGGAACACTGGTTGACTTCTTTGAAAACATAATTTTTGGCCGCTATTTAAACCCCATGATTACAAGGGTAATAGATCTCGTTTTGCCAGTTCAATTTTTCAGAGACATGCTTGTAGGTGAGTACGGCCTTGTTACTGTAGCACTTACATACTCTATAGCCATAATACTGCCTATTACAGCCACCTTCTTCATAGCCTTCTCAATACTTGAGGACAGTGGATATCTACCGAGACTTGCTATTCTCTCTAACAGGGTATTTAACATAATCGGATTAAATGGTAAGGCTATACTACCCATGATACTCGGTCTGGGTTGTGGCACCATGGCTGTAATGACAACCAGGATACTGGAGACCCGCCGCGACAGGATTATTGCTACCTTTCTGCTTGCCCTTGCAATCCCCTGTTCTGCCCAGATAGGGGTAATACTGGGCATGTTTGGTGCCCTTTCTATGAAGGCTGCCACCATCTGGATTTTAACAGTGATAGGTGTACTACTGATTTCGGGTTTTCTTGCAGCCAAGGTTGTGCCTGGTGAGAAGACAGAGTTCTTCCTTGAGGTTCCACCCCTGAGGCTTCCAAGAATGGAGAATGTGCTTATGAAAACCCTTGGCAGAATAGAATGGTATCTCAAGGAGGCTGTACCACTTTTTATTATCGGCACACTGGTACTTTTCCTTTCAGACAAGGCTGGTATTCTAAGGTATGTAGAGATGGCCGGCGCCCCGCTTGTTAAAGGTCTTCTTGGATTGCCTGAAAAGACAACAGGTTTCTTTATACTTGGTTTTCTCCGCAGAGACTATGGAGCAGCCGGGCTGTTTGCCATGTTTAATAACGGAGAATTAAACCAGATCCAGACCTTAATCAGTCTGATCACCATTACTCTCTTCATACCATGTCTGGCTAATATGCTCATGATAATTAAGGAACGGGGCCCTAAAGTGGCCTTTGCTGTGGCAACAATTGTTTTCGTTCTTGCATTCTCTGTGGGCGGATTAGTAAACTTTATAATTCGAGCATTCAATATCTCATTGTAATCACTTAATCAGGGTGTCTAAAAAGAGATTTGTCGTACAACCAGAGTGTTTTCCTTGCTTTCTAAGGCAGGTTAATATATCACTTTCACAAACAAGCCTGCCGCGGGAGGATAAGATCGCCATTATTAAACAGACTCTGCCCGAGGTAGAAAACACCGATTCCACTACCACACCGGCTCATAGCACCACTTTTCTTCACAGAAAAATAAGAAGACTCCTTGGGTCTGACCCCTTCCATGAGATAAAAAGGCGTTACAACCAGATAGCCCTTGGCCTTTACGACCACCTGAAAGAAATTGTTAATAACTCTGATGATCCGCTCTTTACAGCAACACGCCTTGCCATTGCAGGAAACTCCATTGATTTTGGCATATACAAAAGCGTTGATATTGAAGCAGAGATAAGTCGGGCCCTTGAAGAGAAGCTTGCGTGGGATGACTACAGTAGATTTAAAGAATCACTAAACGAGGTGGACCACCTTCTTTATCTACTTGACAACGCCGGTGAGATAGTATTCGATCGGATACTCATAGAAACCCTTGCCAATATGGACATTTCAGTAACGGCCGTTGTCAAGGGCTCACCTGTTATAAACGATGCCACTATGGATGATGCCAAAGAGACCGGTCTTATAAAATGTGCCAGAGTCGTTACTAATGGTTCTGATTGTATCGGTACCATCCTTCCCTGGTGTTCACAGGAGTTCCAGAAGTTATATAATAGTAATCTGGTGATTTTAAGTAAAGGACAGGGAAATTTTGAAACCCTGTGTGACGAGACAAAAAGGGATATATTTTTCCTGTTTCAGGCCAAATGCGATGTAGTAGCAGACTTTATAGGTGTAAAGAAAGGATCGATGCTTTTAATAGACTCCAGGCGTTTTGGAACACAGGTAAACAATGGAATATCTTAAGCTTGATAGCTCTAATGAGACGGAGCTTGCCAGAAAGGCAGTCGAAGTTCTTCGTTCAGGGGGTATTGTGGCCTTTCCTACGGAAACCTTTTATGGCCTTGGTGCGCAGTTCGACAACGACAAGGCACTGAGACGCCTCTATGAGATAAAAAACCGTCCCTTTGATAAGGCCATACCTGTTATTGTGTCATCTATAAAGCAGGCCATTTCCCTTGCCTCTGAGATCAGTATACTGGAAAGACTACTGATGGATCGTTACTGGCCAGGACCTTTGACAATTGTGTTGAAGGCAAGAAAGGGACTGAGTAAACATATTACTGCCGAAACCGGCAAGGTTGCTGTTCGTATACCAGGACGCTCCTTTGCCCTTACCCTTGCTCGTGAGGCAGGGTTTCCCATAACTGCAACCAGTGCGAATATATCCGGAAAGCCTCCTGCTGATAATGCCCAGAAGGTGCTTGAGTACTTTGATGAAAAGCTCGATCTGGTAATAGATGGTGGAAAGACCTACGGGATTGAACCTTCAACCATTGTTGAGGTTGTCCAGGGTAAGGTCAGGATTCTAAGAAAGGGGATCCTCTATCCTACCATCAACCATCTTAATGATTCTTGAACACCTTGATGCAAGTGCCTCATTGTGTGTAACCACCAGGAAAGTTATACCCTTCTCGGAATTTAGCCTTTTCAGAAGATCAAAAAGTTCATTTCCTGTTCTGGTATCAAGATTACCTGTTGGCTCATCAGCCAACACTACCTCTGGATTCATGACAAGTGCCCTGGCCACCGCCACCCTCTGTTGTTCACCACCAGAAAGCTCACCAGGCCGGTGCTCTAACCTGCCAGAAAGGCCTAATTGCTGAAGAAGATCCATTGCCCTTACTCTGGCCTCCTCATGGGTAAGTCCACCAATAATGGCTGGCATCATAACATTCTCCAGAGCTGTAAACTCAGGAAGTAGATGATGAAACTGAAATACAAAGCCAATGCTTTTGTTTCTAAACTGTGCCAGCTCCTGATCATTAAGACTAAACACATCTATTTCATTAAAAAAGACATTTCCAGTGGTTGGTCTATCGAGTGTACCAAGAATATGCAAAAGGGTACTTTTCCCCACGCCGGAAGCCCCAACTATAGAAACCATCTCGCCAGGCCATATCTGAAGATCGATACCTTTTAGTACCTCGAGATCTCCTGCCTCGGTAATGTAGCTCTTTTTTAACCCCTCAACCCTGATAAGCGGTTTACTCATTGATGAGTTTCTCTTTAAGTTGCTCAATCTGTTTCTTTTGTTTTTGTATAATCTCTTTGGATTGCTTTAATTTATCTGCCTCCCTGGCTATCTCCTCTGACTTTTTCTTTATGGTCTTTCCTATATCCTCTGATTTCTCACCTAACTTACGAAAAGGCTCGCCTCCACGCAAAAAGGCTATGATTATTCCTGCAATCAGCAGAAGTAAAGCAATACAGATCAGTCTTTTTATTAGCTTACACATCACTCATACCTCAGAGGTTCAACCGGATTAAGTTTAGCAGCCTGATAGGCTGGATAAACAGTTGAGGCAAGACTTATCAAGACAGCCGATATAGAAACCACTACAAAATCCATTGCCTTGGTCTTGACCGGAAGATGACTCAGGTAATAGACATCAGCAGGTAGCTTTATAATCTCGTATGTACCAATTAGATAACAAAGGATATAGCCTCCAATAATGCCCAACACCGTACCAAGCACTCCAATGATAAGGCCCTGGAAGATGAATATCCCCATTATACCCCGGTTGGTTGCACCCATTGCCTTCAAGATTGCAATTTCTCGTTGCTTTTCGATTACATTCATAATGAGTGTACTAACGATATTAAAAGATGCCACAACCACGATAAGCGTAAGAATTATAAACATGGCAAACTTTTCCAGTTTCAAAGCCGAAAACAGGTTCCTGTTCATCTGCATCCAATCTCTTGCAAAGTAGGCAGGCCCCAGCACCTTAGGCACTATCTTCCTGATCTCAGAAGCCCTGTAGATATCCTTAATTCTCAACTCTACACCTGTAACAGAACCACCTGTTTTAAAGAATTCCTGGGCAGCCTTCAATGAAGTAAGGATCAGGTTTGCATCGTACTCGTACATACCGATCTCGAATATCCCCACCACCCGAAACTGTCTTACCCTTGGTAGCATGCCCATGGGGCCTATCTCACCAACAGGAGATACTATATTCACTATATCACCTATATAGGCATTCAATATGGCTGCAAGCTCGTTACCAATAATGACACCAGGCAGGCCACCCTTTTTGGATAAAGCCTCAAGACGACCCACCTTCATGTGTGAACTTATTGTGGTTGTTGAACCCTCATAAGCAGGGTCAACTCCTCTTAGATATACTCCGTGGGCAGCATCAGCTTTGGAGATCATTACCTGACCAAGCACAAAGGGGCTTGCTGCCTCGACCTCATCAATGGATCTCAGCTTATCGATTACTCCTTTATAGTCAGCTATACCACCACGGAAGTTCATTACAACCACATGGGCATTAACACCAAGGATCTTTTTTCGGAGATCTTCATGGAATCCGCTCATAACAGACAGTACCACAATCAGGGCCATTACACCCACCATTACCCCTCCGGTGGTTATTAATGTATTAAAGGATATCCCCTTTTTCTTCTTTTTAGACCTGAGATACCTGATTGCGATCAAAAGTTGATAGGGCAGATTCATCAGTTCTGCTTTTCTGGCTTAAGCTGTGGAAACAGTATCACATCCCTGATGGAGGTGCAGCCTGTGATAATCATTACAAGTCTGTCGATACCTATTCCTTCACCAGCTGCTGGTGGCATACCATACTCCAGGGCCCTGATAAAATCTTCATCCATCCAGTGGGCCTCTTCGTCACCCTTTTTCTTTGCCTCCACCTGCTTCAGGAAGCGCTGGCGCTGGTCCTCGGGATCGTTCAACTCTGTAAAGGCATTGGCTATTTCGCGGCCAGCTACAAATAGTTCAAACCTCTCAACAAGCTCGGGATTGTCCTTTTTTCTCTTTGCAAGGGGCGAAAGCTCAACAGGATAGTCAATTATAAAGGTAGGCTGAATAAGATGGGGTTCTACCTTTTCCTTGAATATCTCATCAAGGAGTTTACCCAGCGTGGGGGCGTCCTTTACCTCTATTCCTTCCTGTTTTGCCCATTCCCGGGCCTTTTCATAGTCCTTAAAAATCTCCTCTGGCACCCCATACTTTTTTAATGCCTCGAACATGGGTATTCTTGGCCATGGAGGTGTGAAATCTATCTCATGCTCACCAAACTTTACCTTAAGAGAGCCAACCACTTTTTTGAGCAGTTCGGTTATCATCCTTTCGGTAAACTCCATGAGGAACCTGTAGTCTTTGTAGGCCACATAGAACTCAAGCATCGTAAACTCTGGATTGTGCTTTGTGGAGATTCCCTCGTTTCGGAAGTTCTTGTTTAGTTCAAAGACCCTCTCATAACCACCAACAAGAAGCCTCTTCAGATATAGCTCAGGTGCAATTCTTAAATAAAGGTCTATCCCAAGGGCATTGTGGTGTGTTTTAAAGGGCCTTGCTGCAGCTCCACCCGGGATCTGATGCATCATGGGTGTTTCGACCTCTATAAAGCCCTCCTTTTCAAGGAAGTCTCTTATAAACTTGATAATCTCACTTCGTTTTTTGAATGTCTCCCTCACCTGGGGGTTCACTATAAGGTCAACATATCTTTGACGGTAACGGAGCTCTATATCCTTGAGGCCATGCCACTTTTCCGGCAAAGGCCTTAAAGATTTGGTCAGGAACTTGAAATCCTCTACCAGTATGGTTAGTTCATTGGTTTTTGTCCTGAATAGCTTACCTTTAACACCAATTATATCTCCAATATCAAACTTCTTAACAATGCTGTAGCGGTCTTTAAGAATGTCTTTACGGAAATAGACCTGAATTTTACCTGTACTGTCCTGAATATGGGAGAAAGCGGCCTTACCAAAACTACGCCAGGCAACAATTCTACCAGCAATGGTACACTCAATGGGGTTGTTTTCAAGCTCCTCAGCCGTTAAATGCCCGTAACGATCAAAAATCTCCTTTGCCGTATGGGTGGTCTCAAAGGGCTCACCATAGGGATCAATGCCGAGTTCTTTCAACTCCTTTAGTTTCCTCTTACGCTGTTGTATCAGTTCATTTTCTGGCTCCAACCTTTCATCCTCCTTTTATCCTTAATGGTTACTCCCTGAGTTGTCCGCTACCCAGTACAACGAATTTCAGACAGGTAAGCTCCTCAAGCCCCATTGGCCCACGGGCGTGAATCTTATCAGTTGAAATTCCTATCTCGGCACCAAGGCCAAACTGACCACCATCGTTTAATCTGGTTGAGGCATTTACCATCACTGCTGAAGAGTCCACCTCTCTGAGGAACCTCATTGCCTTGTGATAGTTTTCGGTTACAATGGTCTCTGTATGACCTGAACTATAACGCTCAATATGAAGCATTGCTTCATCCATGTCCTTTACAACCCTGACATTAAGGATCAGATCAAGATACTCATTGTAGTAATCCTCCTCTTTAACCTCCTCGGCCTGAGGGTAGTACTGACGTGTCCTGGAACAACCTTTTATTTTTACACCAATTTCTGAAAACCTCTTAAGTACTCTCGGGAGAAACTCCTCAGCTACAGCCTCATCAACCAGCATGGTCTCCATGGCATTACATGTGCCAGGACGCTGAACCTTTGCATTTATGCATATCTGCTCTGCCATACTCAGGTCTGCATCCCTGTCAACAAAGACATGACAGACTCCCTTGTAGTGTTTAAGTACTGGAATCCTGGAGTTTTCTGTTACAGCCCTGATAAGGCCCTCTCCACCACGAGGTATTATCAGATCCACAATTCCCTCGAGCTTTATCATCTCGTAGATGGCCTCACGGTCTGGTATATCAAGGAAAGTGATGGCACCTTCATGGATACCCTCTGCCTGTGCGGCCTCTCTCAGGATATTCACTATTGCCCTGTTTGAGTTTACTGCCTCGGAGCCCCCCCTGAGTAAAACCGCATTTCCTGCCTTCAGACACAGGCTTGTGGCATCAGCCGTAACATTTGGCCTCGACTCATAGATTATCCCGATTACACCTATTGGCACCCTCATCCTGCCCACTGTCATTCCATTTGGCCTCTGCCACATCTTTGTTACTTCACCAACAGGATCAGGAAGCTTTGATATCTCCCTGAGGCCCTCGGCCATCTCTGCTATCCTTTTATCTGTAAGTGTAAGCCTGTCGATTAGTGCATTGCTAAGGCCCTTCTGCCTGGCATACTCTATGTCTTTCTGGTTTTCTTCCTGCAACAGGGATGCCTTCTTTTCGATCTCATCGGCCATCCTGAGAAGCACCCTGTTTTTTTGCTCAGCACTTGCCTTCCTAAGTGCCCGTGCTCCTTCACGCGCCTCCAGAGCCTTCTGAAGCACAAAACCTTTTATATCCATACCCACGCCTCCTGAAAACATTTAATTTACAGATGATAATTATAGCAGATTTGACCCCAAAGAGGCCCGGTTAATTGTTTAGATTTACTAATTATATAACTCAAAGTATCAACCCAACAGAGGTAACATTATAATTGCAAAAACCCCCCTATTTATGTTATCTTTTTTGGCTTACAGAACACACGCCCGATATTAAACTCCTGCGTGGTTCTCATGCCTAAAAAGGGCATGAGTGCAGGGGCTGTAGGGCGGAGGTAAAAACCAAATACGAGGAGGTAAAGAACATGCCGGTTGTAACCATGAAAGAATTGCTTGAGGCTGGTGTCCATTTTGGCCATCAGGTCAAACGCTGGAACCCCAAGATGAAGAAGTACATCTTCGGGGAGCGTAATGGCATCTACATTATCGACCTTCAGAAGACCATGAAGGGAATGGAGGATGCCTACAATTTTATGAAGGAAGTGGCTGCCACTGGTGGTGATGTGCTTTTTGTAGGCACAAAAAAGCAGGCTCAGGACTCAATACGAGAAGAGGCCCTGAGAGCCGGTGTTTTTTATGTAAACAACCGCTGGTTGGGTGGCATGCTTACCAACTTTACCACTATCAAGAAAAGCATCGAAAAGCTCAAAAAGATCGAACAGATGAAGGAAGATGGCACCTACGAGGCCCTTACCAAGAAAGAGGTTGCCAAGTTAGAAAAGACCAGGATGAAGCTTGAGAAAAACCTCGGTGGTATAAAGGAAATGGAGGCACCACCAGCAGCGGTATTCATTGTAGATCCCAAAAAGGAGCATATAGCAGTGCTTGAGGCAAGAAAACTCAACATCCCGATAGTGGCCATCGTTGATACAAACTGCGATCCAGATTTAATAGACTATGTAATACCGGGTAACGACGATGCCATCAGGGCAATAAAGCTGATCACCTCAAAGATGGCCGATGCCATACTTGAGGGCAAGGAGATACTGAACAAGACTCTTGCTGAGGCTGAAGAGGCTGCCAAGATAGAGGAGAAGATCCAGCAAGAAGAAGCCGAGGCAGAGGGCAATGAAACCGAAACAACCGAACAAACTGAAGAAAAGACCGAAACAGAGGAGGTAGCAGAATGACAATAACAGCAGAGATGGTTAAAAACCTCAGGGAAAAAACCGGTGCTGGTATGATGGATTGTAAGAAGGCACTCACCGAGGCTGAGGGTGATTTCGATAAAGCAGTAGAGCTTTTAAGGAAAAAGGGACTTGCAGCAGCAGAGAAGAAGGCTGGTCGTCAGGCCTCTGAGGGGATAATCGCCTCCTACATCCACATGGACAAGATTGGAGTACTGGTAGAAGTAAACTGCGAGACCGACTTTGTTGCCAGGACTGACGACTTTAAACAGTTTGTAAAGGATGTGGCCATGCACATTGCAGCTGCTTCACCAAGGTATGTAAAAAGAGAGGACATCCCGGAAGAGGTTATTAACAAAGAAAAGGAGATCTACAGGGAACAGATAAAGGGAAAACCAGAGCATGTTATAGACAAGATCGTGGAAGGCAAGCTGGAGAAGTTCTACTCCGAGGTCTGCCTGCTTGATCAGGTCTTCGTCAAAGACCCTGAGCAAAAGAAGACCATCAAGGAGCTTCTTACCGAGCTTATAGCAAAACTTGGCGAAAACATAGTAATAAGAAGGTTCGTAAGGTTTCAACTTGGCGAAGAGTCGTAAGGGCATAAAACCCAAATACAAAAGGGTTCTTCTAAAGCTTAGTGGCGAGGCCCTCATGGGAGAACTCCCCTACGGTATTGATACGGAGACCGTAGACTATATGGCCTCAGAGATAAAATCAATATATTCCATGGGGGTTGAGATCGCCGTAGTAATTGGCGGCGGCAATATATTCAGGGGACTGCAGGGCACTGCCAGGGGAATGGAAAGGGCCACAGCCGACTATATGGGCATGCTGGCCACCGTAATAAATGCCCTGGCACTACAGAATGCCCTTGAAAAACACGGAATGCCCACCAGGGTTCAGTCGGCTATAGAGATGCGAGAGCTGGCCGAGCCATACATAAGACGAAGGGCAATAAGGCATCTTGAAAAAGGAAGGGTGGTTATTTTTGCAGCTGGCACTGGCAATCCCTATTTCACAACCGACACTGCTGCATCACTGAGGGCCATGGAAATTGGTGCCGATGTCATTTTGAAGGCAACAAAAGTGGATGGGGTATACACGGCAGACCCTGTCAAGGATCCAAAGGCAAAGCGATTCAAGAAGATAACCTATATAGATGTTCTAAAGAAAAGACTTCATGTGATGGACTCAACAGCTATCAGTTTATGTATGGACAATGCCCTCCCAATTGTGGTATTTAATGTAAGGAAGAAAGGTAATCTCAGGAAGGTAATAGAGGGTAAAAGCATAGGAACCCTCGTTACAGCTTAAACAATCCTAAAACAAAAGGAGGGCCTGATGGACAAGGGCATAAAGAAGAAACTTCAGGAGAAGATGGATAAGGCAATAGATGTGTTTAAAAGTGATCTTGCCTCCATCAGAACTGGCAGAGCATCTCTTTCCCTTCTGGAGGGCATAACTGTTGATTACTATGGAACCCAGACTCCCCTTAATCAGGTAGCCACCCTCTCAGTGCCCGATCCCAAGACCATCACCATCCAGCCATGGGAACAGCGTATGATTCCGGAGATAGAGAAGGCCATCATGCAGTCTGATCTGGGCCTGACACCCACTAACGATGGAAAGCTGATAAGGCTGAACATACCTCCTCTTACAGAGGAAAGAAGAAAACAGCTCGTTAAGGTAGTAAGGAAAAGGGCGGAAGAGGCAAGGGTGGCCGTAAGGAACATTCGCCGAGAGATTAACGAGGAACTAAAGAAGAAGGAGAAAAACAAGGAAATCAGCGAGGATGAGCTAAAGCGTGACCTTGATGAGGTGCAGAAGATAACCGACGAACATATTAAAAAGATAGATAAGATACTCGAAGCAAAAGAACAGGAAATAATGGAAGTATAAGGAGGTAAAAATGAACGCAAATTTTATGGTTAAGGTTGAGGACGCAAAGCTGCCAGACATTCAGAAGGCCCTGAAGGCTGCAGGCATTAAAGTTCGCAGCATAATTGAGGTTTACAAGGAAGATACCTCCAAGGAGGAGAAAGCAGGCGGAGATGCCAAAGAAGAAAAATAAATCAGACACTGAGATGGACAGAAAGGAAAGGCTTCGTAAGATACTTCTTGAAAAACGGCAGGAAGTCCTTGACGAGGCAAAAAGAGAGATCGGTAAATTCATCAGGGGTGAAAACCGTCAGCTCGTCGAAACTGCCCTTGATGATGGTGACTGGTCTGTTGCTGATCTTAACGAAGACCTGAATCTAAAAAAGCTTACCAGCCATAAAGAGACTCTGAATAAAATAGATGAAGCTTTACGAAAACTCGAAGAGGGAACCTATGGCATATGTGAAGAATGTGGTGTGGAGATTCCTGAAGAAAGGCTAAAAATTATCCCCTTTGCCATTTATTGTGTCGACTGCATGGAAAGAATAGAGCAGATGGAGGAGATGGAAAAGGAAGATCTCTTTTAGGCTGCCTTACAGAGCCTTCCAAAACCCTCAAGAACCTTCAGGCCAAGGGCCTGGCTCTTTTCTGGATGAAACTGCATGGCTATAATATTGTCCTTCCAGATCATTGAGGTAAATTCGATTCCATACTCAGTTGTAGCTGCAACCACCGAAGAATCCTCAGGCTCTACATAATAGGAATGCACAAAATAAAAATAACTATTGTCTGGAATACTATCAAAAATGGGTGGTCTTTTCAGCAGGTGCACCTGATTCCAGCCCATATGGGGTATCTTCAGATCTGACTCCGGGAACCTCCTTACCCTGCCTTTTATGATATCAAGCCCCTGATACCTGCCAAACTCCTCCGACTCGGTAAACAGTAGCTGTAGGCCCAGGCATATTCCCATATAGGGTTTACCCTCTTCAATGCTCTGGTAAATAAGATCAATCAGTTTCAGCTCTTTAAGGTGATTTATACAGTCCCTGAAGGCACCAACACCTGGTAAAACTATACCTGAGGCCTTTTTTATTACCGATGGATCAGATGTTACAACCGCCTCAAAAGAGACCTTTTTAAACCCCTTCTCCACACTCTTTAGATTGCCCATCCCATAATCAACAATAGCTATCAAAACTACTCTTCCTCCTCGATGATCTGTCCTTTTAAACCGTCGTAAGAAAGCACACATATTGCACCGGTTTCACCGTTGTCTGGAAAACAGATATGTCTATAGGAGGCGGTTTTGCCATAGTTTTGCCTCATATGTTCCCATCCATTTACAAAAAAGGAACACTCATCATTAAAACAGATCCATAGATACCTGACACCCCAGCCAAGCCCATCACCAATGTTATATGGAGGGGGTTCTATCTTGGACATCTTGGTACCACAGTGTGGGCAGGTGGGTGCCTTTGTTACTTTATAGTTTTTTGTAGAATACATAGACAATCCTCCTTTGGTTTTGTTGGCCTGTGGTTTTTATTATGCCATATTCCATGGGGTTAAATCACTTAGAGCCTTTTTTTACGCAGTCTGAGCGAGTTGGTAACCACTGACACTGAACTGAAGGCCATTGCTGCCGAGGCAAACATAGGGTTCAGTAGTGGCCCACCAAAGGGGTAAAGGATGCCTGCAGCAATGGGGATACCAAGGGTGTTGTAAAAAAATGCCCAGAACAGATTCTGTTTTATGGTCTTAATGGTTAGTCTGCTTAGCCTTATAGCCTCAATAACACTCCTTAAATCACCTTTAATAAGGGTAATATCAGAGGCCTCCATGGCTATATCCGTACCAGTGCCAATTGCAATACCCACATCAGCCTCTGTCAGGGCAGGGGCATCGTTTATACCATCGCCCACCATGGCAACCACCTTACCCTCGGCCTTTAGTTTTCTGATAACCTCCACCTTTCCCTCAGGTAATACATTTGCAAAAAACCTCTCTATACCCACCTCTCTGGCAATACTTGAGGCCACAGCCTCATTGTCTCCTGTAAGCATAACCACATCTATTGACATCTCTTTCAGCTGTTTTACAGCCTCTACAGAGCTTTCCTTTATAGCATCAGCAATTGCAAGCACCCCATGTACCTTCCCATCCACAGCCACCACAACAGATGTCTTACCCTCTTTTGATTTCTCCTCCACCACCTCTTTGGCCGGTGTTAAATCAATAGATTGTTTTTCTAAAAGTTCAGGATTACCGATCAATACCTCATACACTCCAACCTTAGCCCGTATTCCACCCCCTGGAATAGCCTCAAACTCGTCAGGCTGGCCAATTGAAATCCCCATCAATCTGGCCTTTTCTACCACTGCCTTTGCAAGGGGGTGTTCTGAAACGCTTTCTGCAGTTGCCGCAATCTCCATCAGTTTTTTATGTGAAAGTTCATCAACCACAACGATATCAACCACCTCAGGAGTCCCCTTGGTAATCGTACCGGTTTTATCTAAAACCACCACCTCTATCTTTTGGGCCATCTCAAGGGCCTCTGCATCCCTTATAAGTATGCCTCTTTCAGCTCCTTTACCTGTACCAACCATCAGTGCTGTAGGGGTAGCAAGGCCAAGGGCACAGGGGCAGGCGATTATAAGCACTGCAATAAAATTCATCAAGGCCCTTGTAAAGGCAGGCTCTGGCCCAAAGATATACCATATTGCGAAGGTAACAAGGGCTATCGAGATGACTACTGGTACAAACACCGATGCCACCCTGTCGGCAAGCCTCTGAATAGGGGCCTTGCTTCCCTGGGCCTCTTCCACAAGCCTTATTATCTGGGCAAGAGCCGTATCCCTGCCAATTTTAGTAGCCCTGATTTTCAGGCTTCCCTCTTTGTTAACGGTGCCTCCGAAAACCAGCTCACCTGTGCTTTTTTCCACTGGCACACTCTCTCCTGTCAGCATTGACTCGTCCACTGAGGAAAACCCATCCACCACTATCCCATCAACAGGTATCCTCTCGCCAGGGCTCACAATTACAATGTCACCTACCACCACCTCCTCAATGGGAACCTCCTCTACAGATCCATTCCGCTGAACCTTTGCCGTCTTTGCCTGTAGCCCTATCAGACGTCTTATTGCCTCGGAAGTACGGCCCTTTGCCCTGGCCTCAAGTAGCCTTCCAAAAAGTATTAATGTGATAATTACAGCAGAAGTGTCAAAATACACATGAGGCTTAAGCCCGCCTGCCTCGAACAGTGCCGGGAAAAAGGTAGCAACCACACTGTATATATATGCAGCTGAGGTGCCAACCACGACAAGGGTATTCATATTGGTGGAGCCATGCCTTAATGCAGCAAGGGCTGCCCTGTAAAACCTGGCACCTGCCCAGAACTGTACCGGCGTGGCAAGTAAAAACAATACATACCAGTTTGAAAGCACCGGTACCTTGGTAAGGCTACCAAGCAGTATTAGTGCTGAAACTATTGCACTAAAGACAAACCGTTTCTTAAGGTCATTGTACTCCCGAAGCCTCTCCTGCCTTTCTCTGTCAACAAAGTCCTTGGTTACGACCTCAAGTTCGTAACCCTGATCCTTAACAACCCTTTTAAAGTCCCCGAAACCGGTAACCGTGGGAATATACTCGATACTTGCCTTCTCAGTGGCCAGGTTAACACTTACATCAACAACACCAGGCAGGGCCCTTAATGCCCTTTCTACTGCAGATACACAGGCTGCACAGGTCATTCCTTTTACAAAAAACTCACCCTTGATGGTAACCACATCATAACCCTCGTCCTTAACCGTCTTGATCAGTTCATCTAAGCTAATATCATCAGAGACCTTCAGGGTGGCCTTTTCGGAGGCAAAATTCACAGAAACATCCTTTACACCCTCTATCCTTGACAGGGCCTGTTCCACGGCTTTAACACAGGCTGCACAGGTCATTCCTTTGATTGGCAGGGTTAGGACTTCCACTTCTCCTCTCTCCTCCTGAAGGCAGATTTTCACTGGTAATATTATACTGACAAAATCTGAATTTTTTGTGAATTATTTAACCATTAGCTTTTTTTATAATGACATAAATCATATTATTTACCTTTTAAAGCTTTTATTATATAATTAAGTCTTAGAGAAGCAATCATCCAGACAACGCACCATGCCTGCCCAAATAGCAGGCAAATGATGAGAAAGGAGGTACAGATATGCCAAAGCCTGTAATTGATTGGGACCTTTGTGAGGGATGTGAGTCATGTGTGGCTATCTGCCCAGAGGTTTTTGAGATGGCCGATGATGGTAAGGCAGTAGTCAAAAACCCAGATGCCTGCGACACCTGTGATTGCCAGGAAGCAATAGATACCTGTCCGGTTGAAGCAATTAAATGGGAAGACTAATAATATCCAAGCAGGAAACAAAGGAGTAAGCCCTGTTTTCAGGGCTTACTCCTTTGTTAAAAGTCTCTCTATCTCTTTAAGATTTTCCTTGAACCCCACAAAGACCTTACCATCTATTACAATAGTAGGTGTTGCCAGGCGGCCGTATCTGGTGGCAAGCTCCTGTCTTGCATTGGCATCTGAGGAAACATCCTTTTCAATAAAGCTGATACCCTTTTCTTTTAAATAAGTCTTAAGTGCCTGACAATCAGGGCAGGTTGGAGAAGAATAAACAATTATTTCTGCCATAACTATTTCTTTGCTGATTTTTTTCTGATAGTTTTTTTGGCAACCTTTTTGGCAGTAGCCTTTTTTGAAGTGGCCTTCTTTTTAACCTTTTTGGCAGCCTGCTCAATTTTACCCTCCAGTTTCTTAACCTGGTCATCAAGCTTCTTTATCTTTTCAATCAGCTTTTGAACCTTCTCATCCCGCATGGGGTTCTTTCTTTTATCAGCCG
>JAADIE010000058.1 GCA_013151495.1 Nitrospirota bacterium
TCATTTCCTGAGGCAAAGATTGTAAAGTGGAAAAAGATAGATCTTATAGACCAAAAGGCTGTTAAAGAATTTTTTTCTGAAGAAAAACCTGATTATGTTTTTTTGGCTGCTGCCAAAGTAGGTGGCATATGGGCTAATAATATATACCGTGCTGATTTCATATATATGAATTTACAAATACAAAATAATATAATTCACCAAAGCTATATTAATAAAGTTAAAAAGCTCCTATTTTTAGGAAGTACCTGTATTTATCCAAGAAGTTGTCCTCAACCAATGAAGGAAGAATACCTTCTTACAGATATACTGGAATATACAAATGAACCATATGCCATAGCTAAAATTGCAGGGATGAAAATGTGTGAAAGTTATAACTTGCAATATGAGACAAATTTTATATCTGTAATGCCAACTAATCTTTATGGATATAATGATAATTTCGACCTGGAAAAGTCTCATGTATTACCTGCATTAATACGAAAAATGCATCTTGCAAAGGCATTAGAAAATAACGACTGGGAAACTATAAGAGGAGATTTAAATAGGTTGCCTTTAGAGGGTATAGATGGAGGGGCTACAAAAGAAGAGATATTAGCTGTTTTGAAAAAATATGGTATACAAGCAAATAGAGGTAGCACCAAGAGAGTTCGGGTGGAGGTATGGGGTACTGGAAGACCAAAAAGGGAATTTCTATGGTCTGACGATATGGCAGATGCCTGTATTTTTTTGATGGAAAATGTTAATTTCTGGGATATTGTTAAGATGTTATATCCGGCGTTGCCATCAATAAAGGGTACGAATTATCGCCCTATAAATTTTGTTATAAATGGTATAGAAATAAGAAATACCCATTTAAATATAGGTACTGGTGAAGAGTTTTCCATAAAGGAACTGGCATACTTGATTAAAAATATTATTGGATTTAAAGGAGAACTTTATTTTAATCCCGAAAAGCCAGATGGAACACCAAGAAAGGTCACCGATGTCTCCAGAATTCATTCTCTTGGCTGGAAACACAAGGTATCTTTAAAAGAAGGAATAAAAAAATTATACTCTTGGTATACAAGATAAGGGCCGAGATTAATACCATACCATAAAATACCACCTACGAGGTGGTGGAGGCTATTATTTTAATATCTCCTCAAGGGGTGTGCTTTTTCTATAAACTGTTCCTTTAAAAAGTGCGATGGTGTTGCCGCTGTCGTCTTTTATAGTAATAAGATAAGTGCCGAGTTTTGGGTTAACAGAGATTTCTTCTGCCTCTGCATAGATAGTGCCTTCCTTTACAGCTTTAAAATATGAGATGCTGACATCTATTGCCATGGCAAGTGTGCCGTGGGAATTAGAGGCGGCTGAAAACACTGCATCGGCAAGGGCAAAGATGGCACCACCATGAAGGGTGCCTGCACTGTTTAAATGGTGTTTCTCAATTCTCATGTGGCCCTTTGCCCGACCCTCTTTGGCATCAAAGACCTCAATGCCAAGATGCTTTGCAAAGCGGTCGTTACTTATAAAATTTTCCATCTGTTCCATAATAATATCTTGATAATTATACTTTTAATTAAAAAGAGATGGCAATAGTACCTGTATATTTGATAATCAGATTAAAAAATTATAATGGTCACTAAATCCTGTGCACAGAAAAAAGTGGACTATTTTTTAAGAAAGCGGTAATAGATTTTTACATTGCAACTTGGTATGTTTTGATATAAGATCAAAATGTTTATCAAGATGATAAAGTATGGCACCATTATTGATTGAAGATGCTGCGATAATGAGATCGGTTGGAGGAATAGTTATACCTTTTTTTCTTAAATTAGTTCCAATTAAAGAGGCGTCCAAAAAATCTTTTTCTGACAAATTAAGAAAATGAAATCCTTTAAAGTCTGATTTTACTTTTTCATATTCATTCTTCCTTGATATCCCACTTAGAACCTCAACAATGATAATACCGTTTACTGCTACAAGATCATTGTATATAGCATCTTTTATAATAGACCTTATCTTTTCACTTCCATCTGCCCTGAAGTAACTAATCCAGACAGAACTATCAACGAGAATCATCCCTGCTGCCTCAGTTTTAATAGTTCATCTACTGTAATGTCAATTTTAATTTTCCCTGCATGCTCAATAGCCTGCTCACGCCTTTTCTTTCGTATTAGTTCTTTAAGGGCTACTTCTATCACCTCTTTTTTTGTTTTTTTGCCAAGTAGAGTTTGTGCCTCTTCAAGAAGACTTTTGTCAAGAGTTACAGTCATCCTCATTATACACCTCCAAAAGACACCAAAATTATACACCATATAAATAATACTGTCAAGTATGCATCAGATTATAAAAATGTTTATTAGGATGTGGCAGAAGGGATATTATCAAGGCTTTGATTTACTTGAAAATATATTAAAGTGGTTAAGATCTGCAGATAACCTTTAGATGTCTGCCTCCAAGGGAGGCTGTCTTGAATGCCTCGGCTATTTCAGAAAGGGGAAAGGAATCGGTTACCATCCAGCCGAGGTCTACCTTTTTTGATTTAATCAGTTCGTAGGCCTCATTAAGTGCCTGTGGTGATGCGCCATAGGAAAAAAGTATACTTATTTCGTTACGCCAGAAATGAACTGATGGAATAGGGATATCCTCCTTAGAGACTGCAAACATAAGCACCGTGCCCCTACGCTCTACTGTTTCCATGGCAGTTTTGATAGCCCCGATGGCACCAGCACAAACAACTACAGTATCAGGAAACCTGCCATCAAAGACATCTTTCAATGCCTCTTGAGAGAACTCATCGGTGCTAAATACCCTGTCGGCACCTGCTCTTTTTGCGTAATCCAGCCTTTCCTTTGATATATCAAGTGCTGCTACTCTGGCACCATGATGTTTCAGGTACAGGATATGCAGTATGCCAGATACCCCTGAGCCAATTATAAAAACATTCCTCTGGCTTTGGGGCTCAACCCTTTTGTATGCCTCGAGCACACAGGCAAAGGGTTCTATCATTACTGCTTCTTCAAGGCTTACAGTATCATCAAGCACTATGGTGCCATAGCGTACATTTTCCGCTGGAACGAGAATGTATTCTGAAAATCCACCGGGCCAGTAATTGCCCTTATGAAGCGTCTCGCAGGCTGTGTATTTGCCGGCTTTACAGAAATGGCAGCTATAGCATGGCACATGGTGAGATACAAAGACTCTGTCGCCAACCTTCAGGCATTTTACATCAGGGCCGATTTCGACCACCTCGCCGGCCATTTCATGCCCTGGCACATAAGGTGCCTTTCGTTTGCGATACCAGTGCATTATATCGGTGCCGCATATGCCAGAGGCAAGCATCCTTACCACTATTTCGCCACCTCTGGCAGTGGGTCTTTCACGCTCTTCAATTCGTATATCGTCTTTACCGTAATAAACAGCTACTTTCATTTGTAAATGTCCCTTTAGCGACAATAAACCTTTGAGCGGCTTCAGCACACATACGAAGCAGCCGTGATGGCTGCTTCAGTGTGCGTCCTCGGAGCTGGCCATGGACGGCCAGCGAGAATGAGCGAAAAGGTTTATTGTCGCGTTATTCCTTTTCGTATATTTTATATGCCTCTTCGGCTGTTGCACCTTCATGAACTATGGCCCTGACAGCCTTGATCATCCCCACTGGTTTGTCGCTCTGGAAGATGTTTCTTCCCATGTCAACACCAAGGGCTCCCTCTTTGATGGCATTTTCGGTCATTTTGAGGGCATCCATTTCGGGTATCTTCTTGCCACCTGCTATGACAATTGGCACAGGGCATCCCTCGACAACCTTGTAGAAATCCTCACAGTAGTAGGTTTTAACAAAATGTGCCCCAAGCTCTGCAGCAATACGGCAGGCAAGCCCCAGATAACGGGCATCACGAGCCATGTCTCTTCCCACTGCAGTGATAGCAAGCACTGGGATACCGTATCGCTCGGCCTCGTTTACCAGGCGGCCAAGGTTTGCTATGGTGCGGTCTTCATTGGGTGCGCCCACAAAGATAGACATACCTATGCCCGAGGCATTAAGCCTTATGGCCTCTTCAATGCTGGTTGTTATGTCTTCGTTAGAAAGCTCACCGAGTATGCTTGGTCCGCCAGATACCCTCAGGCAGATGGAGGTCTTTGTTTTAGGATCTACACAGTTACGGAGCATACCCCTTGTGACAAATAGACAATCGGCATGTGGTAACAGGGGATCTACTGTTTGCTTGAAGTTGCGTAATCCAGTGGTAGGGCCCTGAAAATAGCCGTGGTCTACAGCAAGCATAACAGTTTTTCCGGTATCGGGGTTGAAGATCTTATTAAGCCGGTTTCTCATTCCAAAATCCATATCATACCTCCTTGATAAAATTTCTATTGTTTAATACCAAATGATAAACCATACCAACCCAAATTCAAAATCTAAAATCCAAAATCTGAAATCTGAAATCTGAAATCTGAAATCAACCCCTCTTCGTTACCATATATATGTATGCCAGTATTTCTGCTACTGCCCTATAGAGTTCTGGTGGAATCTCCTCATAAAGTTCCAGGGTTGTAAGCACCTCAACCAGATCTGGGTCGTGATGAATTGGGATGCCCTGTTCTCTGGCAATCTGTATTATCTTTTTGGCGATCTCACCTCTGCCAGCAGCCACCACACGAGGTGCATTGTCAGAGCCTCTTTCGTATTTTAAAGCAGCAGCCTTTGGCGTCTGGTTCTGGCTCATGCCCTTATGTTTAGCCCCCTGGTAATGGTCTCTTCGATGAGTTCTATCTCGTTTTGTTTTTCAATAATGAGATTTCTAAGGCTAAGCCCTGCCCTGCGTAGCCTTTCTTTAAGCACCTTGCTGTTACTGCTAAGTAAATCAGCAAAGTCGGCCTTTTCTGTAAACATACCAATGTGTATGCCGCCTTTTTCCTGGGTGACCACTACCATAAGTTTTCCATGACGGCTAAGATTGAGTTTAATTATACAATGATAGAGCACCTTTTTAGGAGAACCCTTTGCCTTCCGAAACTCAATGCTTCCTTCTAACAGATCCTTCCAGACAAAGGGGATAAAGAGTTGCAGTGTATCATCCATGATGTTTTTGAACTGATAATACTCAATTGTGTGTAGGAGTTTTTCTGTATTTTCTTTAAGAACCCTTAATTCCTGAGAAATGCCCTTTTCATGGGCTAATGAATCTATTTGTCTTTTTATCCTGAGAAGCTTTGCCTTCAGGTCGTGATTTATAAGTTCTTTCAGGCTTTTTTCTGAGATAGAATGTTTTAAAGTGCTTTCGAAGAAGATGCCAGAGTGTTTGAGGGCCTCCTTTAAGGTTTTTGGGTTTTCGACAAAGCTTTCGATTTGCTTAATGATTGATGAAAGGCCTTTTAACTCGGGAATCAGATCCTTTAAGGGTTTCTCCGACGCCTGAGAAAGCAAATCTTTCAACACCGCCTCTTGGGGCCTGAGCCATTTAAGTAACCGGGTGATCTTTTTTTCTAAAAGCAGCTCCTCAGGTGGTTTGTAATCAATTACTCTAAGGGTTAGCTGTTTTGCTGAAACCTCTGCCTTCAGCCTTACAAGCCCACCCTCTTTAAGTTCCACTGTAGAGGTGGCTTCAAACCTGCCTTTAGGTGTTGTAAGAATTAATGTGCCCTTTTCGGTTCTACCTGTTATCTCTGCCTGTAGCACTTCGCCATTTTTTATGACAAGGGTGGCCTCAAGGGGCCTTGCAATGAGCTGGGGTTTCAGGGCTTGAAGAATTTTATCAATCTGCATCAGTCTGCCTGTTTAAAACAGTAGAAATGCCTGTATTTCTGCATTCTTCATAGAATTAGTATACCACAAAAACAACACGAGGCCGATTGTTGTATAATTATACAAAACAATAGTTTCCATTATGATGATAAATAATTATGAGACAGGGGATATTAATTTTGAGCGGATTTAATTTTGCAAAAGGCTTGCCGTGGAGGGCAAGCAAGCAAAATTCCCTCGAAAGAATACAATGGGGTCCCCGAAAAGTCGCAGACTTTTTGGGGCACTGAGGCCCTGGATGGCCTGCGAGAATGAGAGAAAAGTTAATATCCCCTGTCTTTTCATTTTCAGAATATTTTTGCTCCTATTAACGATACAAAACCGAGGGAAAGGAGACCTGTGAGATGTTAGATGTACGTTTTGTAAGGGAAAATATTGAGCTTGTCAAGGAGGCCCTCAGGAAGCGTGATTATGATATAACGGTAGATGAGTTTCTTGAGCTTGATGAGAAAAGGCGCAATCTTATCAGGGAGGTTGAGGAACTCAGAAATCGGAGAAACACGGTATCCGAGGAGATAGGCAAACTTAAAAGGCAGGGGCAGGATGCATCCGAGATGATTGCCGAGATGAAGACCGTCTCGGATAGAATTAAGGCCATTGATGAACAGCTCCGGGAGGTTGATTCGGCTATAAGGGATTTTCTCCTTAATATCCCCAACATACCCCACGAATCGGTTCCGGTTGGCAAGGACGAGGAGGACAATGTTGAGGTAAGGCGATGGGGCCAGCCCAGAGAGTTTGATTTTGAACCCCTGAATCACTGGGATATTGGTGAAAGCCTTGACATTATAGATTTTGAACGGGCTTCAAAGATTGCCGGTGCCAGGTTTTCCCTGATGAAGGGGCTTGGGGCCAAGCTTGAGCGCGCCCTGATGAACTTTATGCTCGACCTGAACACTGAAAAGGGTTACAAAGAGGTGTTCCCTCCCATTTTAGTTAATCGGGAGACCATGACCGGCACAGGCCAGCTTCCCAAGTTTGAGATGGACCTGTTCAAGGTTGCAGACCCAGAGTTTTACCTGATTCCAACGGCAGAGGTGCCTGTTACCAATATACATCGCGATGAAATCCTGAAGGAGGAGGACCTGCCTCTGTACTACACCGCCTATACTCCCTGTTTCCGTCGTGAAGCAGGCTCTTATGGAAAGGACACCAGGGGCCTTATCAGGCAGCATCAGTTCAACAAGGTAGAGTTAGTGAAGTTTTCAAAGCCCGAGGACTCTTACGATGAACTCGAAAAGCTTACACGCGATGCCGAGGATATTCTGCAAAAACTGGGGCTACCTTACAGGGTGGTGGTCCTCTGTACAGGGGATCTTGGCTTTTCGGCATCCAAAACATATGACATAGAGGTATGGCTACCAGGGCAGGGCCGTTACAGGGAGATATCTTCATGCTCCAACTTCGAAGACTACCAGGCCCGAAGGGCTAATATCCGCTTCAGGCGTCAGGGCAAAAAGGGTACGGAGTTTGTACATACATTAAATGGCTCCGGGCTTGCCATAGGTAGAACAGTGGTAGCCATACTTGAGAACTACCAGCAAAAAGACGGCACTGTGGTGGTGCCGGAGGCGCTCAGGCCTTATATGGGGGTTGATGTTATAAGCTGATTTAGTGTATATTAAATATCTCTAAATCACGAGGAGGAGGATCTTAATGGCTAAGAAGAATCTTTCGGCTCTGAAAAGGGTAAGACAGTCTGAAAAGAGAAGACGCAGAAACCAGTTCTGGAAAAGCACTATAAAGACCTTCACAAAAAAGGTGGAGGCTGCTATCTCGGCTGGCGATAAAGAGACTGCCGAGAAGATGCTCAGAGAAACTATAAGGATAATCTGCAAGGCACGCTCAAAGGGTGTGCTTCACAGGAATACAGCTTCAAGAAAGATTTCAAGGATTACCAAAAAGGTAAACAAGGCTTTCAGGTCTGAAGCAGCTTAGAAAAGGCCTCCTCCAATACGCCTGTAGTCTGGGAGTTTTTCAATTTCCTGTCGGCTTCTATTAGTATCTCAAGTATCCCCTGCAACCTCTCTCTTTCCCTTATCTTACCTTTACGGGCCGAATCCATTATCTTCCAGTTCAGCGCACCGATTATGGCAATTGGGTCGTTTTCTCTCAAGAGTTGTTCGAGCAGTAAGAAGGCCTCCCTTTTTCTCTTTCTGATAAGTAGATCGGCTACTGTAAAGACATTTGGACTCAGGCTTCCCTGCATAGTGTTGGCAATATCTGAAAGCTCGGGCTGTTTTTTGCCAAGCAGGCTAAGCTTTTCTACTTCTGAATGGATAATGCCTGCATTCCCACCGCTTAGGGCAACTATCAGGTCTGCTATCTCGTCGGAAAGGGTTAGCCCTTTTTCAGAGGCCAGTCTTCTGGTCCATTGTTTTAACTCGGTCTGGCTTAAATCAAGAGATATCAGGGCATCTGTATTCAAAAAGGACTTTATCTTTTCATCAGGTGGTTTATCAGAAAAAAGCACAATTGTTGAGGTAGGCGATGGAGACTCCAGATACCTGTATAAAGCCTCTCTTTCCTTCTTTCGTATGCTTTGAAAATTGATAAGTACAATGAACTTTCGGCTCTGGAAAAAACCTGCCGAGTTAGCAGCATCTAATACTTCGTTGAAGTCCGAAGGCCTCTCCGAGGCGGTCATATCGTAAACAAATAGGCTCAGGTCAACCTGATCGGGTGGAATCAATGATCTAATGCGTTCGATGGTGCGGTTTACGAAAAAGCCTTCAGAGGTGTGTATAAAATAACATGATTCAGATAACCTATCATTGAAGGCCTTATTGAGCTTTTTTAATCCCATGTTTTTGATCTAATTCGGTTTGTTTATAAATTATATAGTGTATGATTCTTCTGGCAAGCTCTTCCAGTGCCCTGGCGGTAACCAGTTCCTGATTAGTATTAATTTCCTCAACCGTATTTTGTGCTATAAAGCTTTCGTCAAACTCCGAACTTAACTGGTCTATTCTTTTTTCCTCTCCATCTGGATAATTCAAAATAACATCGGCATTTAATACAACCGAGTATTCCGACGAGTAACTACTTTTTAAGCTTCTGGTTAGTAGTCGAAATTTTGTTAGCTTAACACTTATAGCAACATCACCATCTATACAATTGAAGC
Source organism: Nitrospirota bacterium (assembly GCA_013151495.1). Classification (GTDB taxonomy): domain Bacteria; phylum Nitrospirota; class Thermodesulfovibrionia; order Thermodesulfovibrionales; family JdFR-85; genus JAADIE01. The sequence continues at coordinate 8,916 of JAADIE010000058.1, forward strand.
CCTGTTCATTACAAACGCTTAAGAAGGCCTCATAAAATCGCTGGTCAAGACCAGGCTCAGAGGTCATGTTTACAACGCTACTTAGCTGAACAGACTGGTATGGATAGCTGGCCCTATCCATAACCCTGTAGCCACAGGAGACAAGCAGAAATAATGCAATTGGAATTAAATAAACTATTTTCTTCTGAACAGGTATCTTATACCTCCGTTGAATTTCTTGAGCAGTTTTCTTGCCCAGACAAACTCTGTTGCCAGTATGGCAAGGGCTGCCGGGATTACTACTGTAGCAGGTCCGGGCAATATTATCAACGCAATACCAATAAGTAACAGGGTAAAGCCAAATACTATTTTAATAATTCTTTTGGCCTGCGACAGGGTTGTAACAGTAATTCTGCTCAGGATTAATTTGAATATTGCTCTCTCCATCAAAATTATCTATTATTATAGCCTATCAGGATAGTTTTAGTGAGCAGGGTTTGAGTATAATAGTTAAGTTGTTAAACCATTTTCTGGAGGTTACAGTGATAGACAGGGATCTATTAGCCTCGTTGATCTCTGTGGCAAAAAAGGCCGGGGTTGATTACTCAGATATATTTGTTGAACAGAGGAGGTCTTTTGTTGCAGAGCTGGAGGATGGCAAGATAGAACGTATCACAACCGGAGTGGACATAGGGGCCGGACTCAGGGTGATTATAAGGGGCAAGACCTACTATGCATACACCAATAATCTGAAGCATGACAACCTAAAAGAGATAATGAAGACACTGGTTAATGCAGATAAATGGACAGATGATAGTTATAGTCTCGATTTGATAGAGCCACTGGTAGACTTTAGCATCAGCTTGCCACCTGATGAGGTGTCGGCCAATAAAAAGGTTGATTTAGTTGTAACCGCCGACAGGGTGGCACGCTCTGAAAGTAATAAGATAAAGCAGGTAAAGGCGGTTTATCGAGACACCATGCAGGATATCCTTATTGCAAACACAGACGGTATAATTGCGGAGGATCAGAGGGTTTATACGGTATTTCTTGTGCAGGTGGTTGCAACTGACGGTAAGGAGATACAGACTGGATACGAACCAATTGGTGGTCTGATCGGCTTTGAGCTTTTTGAGGGAACCCCTGTCGAGCTAGTGGCTAAAACTGCTGCCAGTAGGGCAGTAATGATGCTTACCGCAAGAAAGATGCCTGGTGGCAGGATGCCTGTGGTTATATCATCTGAGGCTGGTGGAACCATGATCCATGAGGCTATTGGGCATGGCCTTGAGGCTGACCTTGCAGGACAGGGTCTTTCGGTGTATTCTGGAAAACTTGGTCAGCAGGTAGCCTCCGAGGTGGTTACGGTGGTTGATGATGCTACCTTAAAGAACAAGCGTGGTTCCTTCAGGTTTGATGACGAGGGGACACCCTCGCAGAGAACAGTGCTTGTTGAAAAAGGTGTGCTTGTAGGGTATCTATACGACAGATACAATGCCATGCGAGAGGGGAAACATTCCACCGGTAACGGCCGAAGAGAGTCGTACCAGCACAGGCCAATCCCCCGCATGACAAATACCTTTATTGAGCCTGGCAGTACTGACCCACAAGAGATAGTAAAATCTATAGACAGGGGCCTGTTTGTTAAGAAAATGGGTGGTGGTCAGGTTAACACCATAAATGGTGATTTTGTATTTGAGGTGCAGGAGGGGTATCTTATAGAAAAGGGTTCCATTGGTGAGCCAGTAAGGGGGGCAACTATAACTGGTAACGGCCCTGAGGTGCTGAAGTCCATAGACCTGGTTGGTAATGACCTTGGATTTGCCATTGGCACCTGTGGTAAGGATGGTCAGGGTGTGCCTGTATCTGATGCCATGCCAACCATCAGGGTGCCCGAAATGGTAGTTGGTGGTGAGGCCTGTCTTTAATTTACAACAAATATGTATTTTCGATGCAATTTTGAAATTTCACAGGGTTGATTTTTAAGTATTTTATCTCTGGCATATTTATTGCTTTGTTTATAAACTGGTGATTTTATGAGAATGCAGAGAACCATAAAGCGGGCCGTAAGTTTTAGTGGTATTGGTCTACACACCGGAAGACATACCACTGTGGTACTGAAACCTGCGCCGCGGGATACAGGGGTTGTATTTTTTCGTACAGACCGCGATACGGTTATAAAGGCAAGTCTTGGTAATGTGGTTGATACAGCCTTTGCAACCACCCTTGGATTTAATGGAACAAGAGTTAAAACTGTTGAGCATCTTTTGTCTGTATTTGTGGGGCTTGGAATAGACAACATAATGGTTGAGATAGATGGCCCTGAGGTGCCTATACTTGATGGAAGCTCTACCAGACTTGTTGATATAATTCTTGAAGCAGGGATCGTTAAGCAGGCCAAAAGACGTCCATACATCAGGATAAAAAAACCCATAGCATTTAGAGATGGCAATGCCGAGATAATTGCCATGCCTTATAATGGGCGCAAGATTTCTTATAGTATATACTTTCGTCATAGCCTGTTTGGTGTACAAAATATAAGTATTGAGCTTGATGAAGAGACCTACATTAAGGAAATAGCACCGGCGAGAACCTTTGGATTTTTGAAAAATGTGGAGATGTTGAGGGCAAACGGGCTTGCCAAGGGAGGCTCTCTCGACAATGCAGTGGTGATCGACGACAATGGCATCCTGAACAAGGGGGGGCTCAGATTTCAGGATGAATTTGTCAGACATAAGGTGCTTGATCTAATCGGTGATTTTTCACTGATCGGGTATCCGATTTATGGGCATATAATTGCTGAAAAGGCCGGTCATTCTTCTCACATAAGGTTTCTCAGAAAACTCCTTTCCTCTGTTGATGCCTGGGAGTTTATTTCAAGGGAGTCTGAACTTACAGAGCAGTTTGCCACCGTTTAATCATAGTTTCTTTAACCTATTTCTTTTTTGTATAATTAAATCTACTTGCCACACAGACTGAGGGGAAGTTAGTTTTAGCAGAAAGAGTCGGTTTATTAAACTTTTGTTGAGAAAAAAAGGGATGGCAGGAGTATAATCTGTGACTCCTGCCATTTAATGTTAACCCTATTTTTTCTTGGCGGCTGTCTTTTTGGCAGCTGCCTTTTTTGTTGTCTTTTTGGTCGTAGTCTTCTTGGCAGCTGTCTTTTTAGCAGTGGTGGTCTTCTTTGTTGTTGTCTTTTTGGCAGCCGTTTTCTTAGTAGCTGTCTTTTTTGTGGTCGTTTTCTTAGCAGCCGTCTTCTTTGCAGCTGTAGTCTTCTTGGCAGCCGTTTTCTTTGTAGCCGTCTTCTTGGTTGAACACTTAGAGGTGGTCTTCTTGGTCTTGCAGGCAGATTTCTTTGCCGTGGTCTTCTTGGCGGTTGTTTTCTTTGTAGTAGTTTTCTTTGCTGGCATCAGTTTTCACCTCCTTTCCTGCCCAATGGGCTTATTTTAAGGTCTACCAAGCAGAACTATCTTTTTACCTTCCAGTATCTGCCTGGCAGACTCTGTTTCAGCACGTTTTAGCTTTTTGAAATCGGCCTCAGTTACCTGAGTCAGGTCTATGGTTACATTGAATTCCTCTTCTATCTCTTTTAAAGCGTTTTTTAGTGTAGACACACCACCAACAGCAAACAGCTTTATATTACTGTTTTTTATGCCCTCGGCATATTCTCCATAGATAAAGGCCGTATTTACACCACAGCCACGCAAAATGGCCTTTAATGCACCTGGCAGTCCAAGAGACTTTGTGATAAGCCTTTTTAGTTCATGATAAAGGGGGGAAGATGTATTTGCTGAGAAGTATTTAAGATTTGCTACCTTCTCACTTTTTACAATTCCAAGCTTTTCAAGCCTGTCTAACTCTCTTTTAACACCGGCCGGGTTTTTGTGAATAAGACTTGCGATTTCCCGGAGATAAAACTTTTCATCCGGGCTGTTTAGAAGAAGTGCCAGCAGATCTGCCCTTGTAGATGATGAAAATAACTTTTCCAGCATAACTGTGTTCTAATTATAAACAAATATATCTAAAAAGTCAACAATTATTTACCAATATGATACATAGCTAACCACTGAATTTGAAATAGAAAAAAATAGAATTGCTATCTAACTTACTGAAATAAAAGGAAATGATTTTGTTGACTGAAGCACAACCTCTGTTTAAAGTATAGGAACGTTTATTGACCTGATGTAAATTAATAAGAAAAACAGGTAGATAGGTGGAATAGATTACTTTACAAGGGTGAGCCAGTGGAGGTATTTTTCTTCTTTGCCTTTTACTATAGAGAAAAACTTCTCCTGAAGAAGCCGTGTAACAGGGCCGGGTTTGCCGCTACCAATACTCCGGCCATCAAGCTCACGAATAGGTGTTATCTCGGCTGCTGTGCCTGTGAAGAATGCCTCATCAGCAATATATACCTCGTCTCTGGTAAATCGTTCAAAGATGATATCAATTCCCTCATCGCGAGCAATGGTAATAATGCTTTCTCGTGTGATACCTTCAAGTATTGAGGTAAGGGGGGTTGTTTTTAAGGTGCGTCCTCTTACAATAAAGATATTTTCACCACTGCCCTCAGAAACATAACCCTCAGTATCAAGTAAGAGGGCCTCGTTGTAACCACATGCAATAGCCTCTTTTTTTGCAAGCTGGCTTGTTACATAATAGCCACATACCTTTCCGCGGGACATATTTGAATTTACATGATTTCTGATGAAGGAGGATGTTTTAACCCTGATTCCATTTTTCAAACCATCGTCACCAAGATAGGCTCCCCATGGCCATACAGCGATTGCTACATTTATGGGGTTACCTTCAGGATATAGTCCCATTGCACCTTCACCAATAAAAACCAGTGGTCGAATATAACACTCTTTTACATTATTTACCTTAATTGTCTCAAGGATGGCATTCTGGATTTCTTCCTGACTGAAGGGTATTTCCATAAGGAAGATCTTGGCAGAGTCGAAAAGTCTCTTTACATGTTCTGATAGTCGGAAAACTGCTGGCCCTTTGTCTGTATTGTAACATCGTATGCCTTCAAATACACCCAGCCCGTAATGCAGGGTATGGGTTAGCACATGAACCTTTGCCTCGTCCCAGGGAACAAGTTTACCATTTATCCATATTTTTTCTGTTTTTTCAATCATAGTCTGTATATTTAAACAGTTATGATTACCCTGTGTCAACAGCCAATCTTATATCTGAGTAATCCACCTGGTATATTAGCCTGGTAGGGCAGAAAGTATAAAGGTATAACACTCATCCATGACAATTTTTTCTGGAAAATATGCTTTTTTCGTCCACTATGCTACGACTCAGGCAAAGTACTTTTAATGAATGGTGAGGATTTTTTTAGTTTACCTGAAACCGAAAAACCTTCTTGATTTAAAGATTATGACATTTTGTTGTAGCAGATTATATATGCTATTTGAGAGTACGAGATTTAGTTGAATTTACTATTAATGTTCTCATAATTTATGATAAAATTTCTATTACGTCATTTTATGAAAAATCAAGGAAATGTAATGAAAAAAGCGCCACTGACATTAGGATTTTTTCTTCTAATCTTTAGCTATCTTATTTCTTCGGCTTATACTGCAGAGGACATCCAGCTTCGCTATAGCATGCAAAATGGCTTCCTCAGAATAGTGCTTCAAACTGAGACAGACAGGTATGTAAAAAGGGCAAAAGTTTACTCTACATACAGTCTGGTTAAGGTAGAATTTCCTGGCGAGTTTACTTTAAATGCAGTTAAAATTGACTATGAGAAATTCGAGTACACCAAAAAAGGAAGAAACCTCTATCTAAATATAAAAGACCTTAAATGGATTAAGCTTTTGAGATTAAAGTCTCCACCCAGGCTTGTTATAGATGCCTATTTAAATATGCAGTTACAGGAGCCTAAGTTAAAGCCCGAACAAAAGAAAGAACAACTACAACAGGTTAAGCCTTCCAGACCTGAAGAAAAGGCATTACAGGGGCAAAGGCCTCAGCAACCACCTGGGCGTAAAGGTCATGTAAAGTTCAAGAGAATTGTGATAGATCCGGGCCATGGTGGTCATAATCTTGGCCTGTATTCATCCAGATATAATGAAAAGACCATTGCCCTACGGGTTGGTAGAACGGTTAGATACTTTTTCAGAAAAAAAGGCAGAAGGGTTTATATAACCAGGGCAGACGATCGTTATGTGTCTCTTTTCAGGCGAATACTTTATATTAAAAAACGAAAGCCCGATCTGATGATTTCCATTCACATGACCACCTCCAACAACTTTGCGATTTATACTGCAGCAGAGCATCAATTACATGATGAGCAAAAGTATCTCTTTAGATATTCCCAGCAGCCACATCTAAAAGAAAGCAGGGCACTTGCTCGTCAGATAGGTGAAAAGCTATACGAAAAATTCAATATTAATGTTTTATACAGAAGTATGGATGTTCCGATACTGGCCTATACAGACGCACCAGCAGTGGTGATCGAGCTTCCGGGTGCTGAGTTTTTTGAGTACACAAAGCAGAACATTATTGATATTGCCAGAACAATAATCGAGGCTGTGGAGGCCTATGAGCAGAGTTAAATTTACAATCCTTATAATGTTTCTGCTGTTTTTATTAGGGGTAGGAATTGGGGTCTTTTATTATTACATGGTTAAGGAACCCCAGGAGCAAATGCCTGCCAAAGCCCCACAGAGTGGAATTGTAACAAATTATATCTATTTGAAGATCTTTTACCCGGTAGGCGGCAGGGTAGATATTGTTGAGAAGAAGATTCCAGAAATTTTTATGCTTC
>JAADIE010000047.1 GCA_013151495.1 Nitrospirota bacterium
ATCGAGGGCCTTTTTTATTGATTTTAGAATAAGGGGTTCATCGTCTATGGCAAGAATTCTTTTTCCCATCATGTGATTTTATCATTTCAAAAAGGTTTAAAACAAGGCAAACATTGCATCAGATCTTGTGGGATAAATCAAAGGGCCGTTTTATTATCAGTATCGGACGGTTTGCCTTTTTGATGATATTTGTAACTTCGTTACCCATAATTATCCTGCCAAGTCCTGTTCTACTATATCCTTCAATGACAATCAGGTCATGTCCCTTTGATGCTACAAAATTGCCAAGCACTGAAGTAAAATCACCTTCTTTTATTACGGTATCTACCGGTATACCCTTTTCGTAAAAGTAATCCGTCAGTTTACTAAAAAACTCTTTTATTCTGGTGTATCCCTCCTCTATCATCTCAGGAGCATTAATCAGCATCTGGTCGTTCAGATCTATTATCCTTATTGCGGTAACCCTGCCGTTGAAATGTCCTGCCAGGCTTATAGTGGTATGCACCACAGCAGAATCCACTTTCAGTTGTTCAAGCACAAGAAGTATATTCCTGAAATCTTTCTGATTATCACTATTTTCAGTGATTAAATAGGAGTTTCCCCTACAATAGCCAATAATCTCATCGGTAATGTTCAGGACGCCTGTTTTAATAGCGTGGCTGAGTATTAACAAATCGGGTCTGAATGAGTCCAGATATTTTTTTATTTCCTCAATCGGGGTGCCCACTTTAATATCGATTTTCATATCCCATAACATCTCTTCAAGCTCGACCCTTCTCTGCCTAACAAACTCCGTAGATACAGCGGTGGAAAGTTTACCTATAGCACCTATAGTCCTGGTTGTATCCCGAATCAGGGATTCATCAATGATACTCAGAAAAACGACCTCCGCACCTGTAAGCCTTCTCCAGAAATTAAGAGCACTCAAAAGTCCTTTCCGTCTTTTTTCATCATCGATTACAAGAATATGTTTCATGGCTCCCCCTTATTTAATTCCTCTTTATTATATATCCTTTTAAAAGGAGTGGGATATACAGGGCCTGGCGACCCTGTATTCCCGGGGACAGGGAAAAGGCTTTAAGGAGGGGGAGAAGGTGCTAACGGGCTATGATCTTATACCAGATCTCTACACTGGTAAATATAATTACCAGCATCAAAGAATATCTCAACACAAGTGCTGGTGTTCGCTTACTCACCATGCTGCCAATCTGGGCAGATGGTATCGAGCTTATAATGAGGGCAAGAGCAAGAAGCCAATCAACCTGTCCTGTTACCATCTTGCCAATTGCACCCATTATTGCACCAATAAACACTATTCCAAGGCTTGTGCCAATAGTAACCCTTATCGGGATCTTAAGTATATATATCATTACCGGCACGAGTATGAAACCACCACCTGCTCCAACCATACCTGCAAGCGAACCAATAACAAAACCAAGCACTGCAGCAAGAGGTTTGTTAAACTCAATCTGATCCGGATCGGTTATGTTGCTGTCGTCCTCTTTTGGAGGAATAAACATCATGATTGCTGCCACAACAGCGATCACTCCAAAGGCTATCATTAATGATTTATTGCTCATGTATTTTGAAATGGTTGAACCAAATCCGGAACCAATTGCCACGGCTACTCCCAGGGTAAGAAGCAGTTTCATGCTAACAAATTTGTTCTTTCTATGCCGCACCACACCTGAAAGCGATGCAAAGACCACCTGAATCATAGAAAGACCGGCAACGGCCTTCATGCTGAGAGCTCCTGCTCCCAGCAATTTAGGAACGGTTAGCATTAAAGGAATCATAATAATCGCTCCACCAAGCCCCAGGAGTCCTGAAAGAAAGCCACCAAACAATCCCAACACCAGTAAGACCATAAACATTGACATCTCTACCAGTCCTCCCTTCCTTATTTACCCTCTGCAGGCTTCACTCTAAGGTGCATAAGATCCTGCTTTTCAGCTGACTCTTTTGTAATTTGCTCAACCGATTCCTTCAAAATCTGTCTGGCCATCTCGATTTCACCAGACTGGGCAACAGCTGCTGCTGCCATTTCATTCTCAAAGCCTTTTAAAGCTCTTTTTAAAAAGGTCATTTTCCTTCCTCCTTGTTAGTTAATTTAGTTAAGCCCTCGCAGGCTTCGACATGGTTACCACGGGTCTTGTAATCCTTCTTCTAAGCTTCTTAAAGCTGATAGATTTTTCTTTTTCCATCAACGACGGACTTATAACAACTATTTCTATGGCAGGCTTGTTTTGAAGGACATTCCTGATAGCAGTTACTACATCTTCAGTACTCACACTGTATTGAATCTCAAGAGAACTGCTTTCATTAAGATTTTTTAGAAGTTCTATTTTTCTGTCGGCCTCAAGCTGAATCTCTCTCTCTGCTTCTGTGTACAATTCTCTGGCTGTATCAATATCCCCGACCTCTGCAAAGGCAACTGCGGCCATCTCATCTTCAAATCGTTCAAGTCCATTTCTATCAAACACGAAAAGAACATGAACACCACCTTCTGCTATCTTTGCAAGCCCTGAGGCATAAGTGAATCCTTCCCTGTACTCCTCATCACTACCCTTTGTCACAAACAAAACCTTGCTTCTCATCTTTTCACCTCCTTTCCTGCTGACATCTTCAGCCTGCCATCACTTTCACAAACAACTATCACAACTAATGTGCCAGCACCTAACCTGTTGATTTTTCGTTATTTTTTCAAACAGACCGGCTTTCCGATCGTTTCAAATTTGAACGGAGGTGAACAGTTGAACAGTAATTCGCAAAATAAAAAGACGGGAGTATTAAATAAGGTAAGTCTTTGAAAAAGTATTGTTTAAAGGATAGGGTTTTACTCTTCCTTCAATATTCTCCAGAGACTGGTCCTTGAAATGCCAAGCATTTCAGCTGCCTTTGTTTTATTGCCATCCACAAGTTCCAGAATCTTTAATGCATACTCTCTTGTTAACTCATCTACGGTTTTTATACTGTCTGGCGTAACTGTTTCAATTTTAAACAGCTGCATACTAACAGGTAATGACTCTGCTCTGATATAGGAGGTTTTTTCAAGGATCACAGCTCGTTCAATAATATTCTCAAGTTCTCTAACATTCCCCGGGTAACTATAAGCCTTGAGAATATCCATGGCATCTCTTGTAAATCCTTTTATATCTTTCTTAGCCTCTAAAGTATGCTTCCTGAGAAAGTGTCTGCTGAGAGGGATAATATCCTCCCTCCTGTCTCTAAGTGGTGGAATATATATCTCCATAACATTCAGCCTGTAATAAAGGTCTCTTCTGAATTTTCCTTTCTCAATTAATTCCTTTATGTTCTGGTTGGTTGCGGCAATGAACCTGACATCAACCTTTATTGGTCTTGTACCGCCAACCCTGAAAAACTCCTTATCCTCTATAACCTTTAGCAGCTTGGCCTGAAGAGATGGTGGCATCTCTGCAATTTCATCAAGAAACAGGGTTCCTTTATTGGCCACTTCAAGAAGCCCTCTCTTGGCAGAGACAGCACCGGTGAAGGCCCCTTTTTCATGACCAAAGAGTTCACTTGCAAGCAACTGCTCAGTAAATATTGCACAATTAACCGCTATAAAGGGTTCCTCTCTCCTTTTGCTTGTATAATGGATTAGTTTTGCAACGAGCCCCTTACCTGTACCGCTTTCACCTGTAATAATCACATTACAGTCGGACTGGGATATACTCTCAATAATATCAACAACCTGGAGCATCTTTTTGCTTTTTGCAATAAAAGGGGGAAGATCTTTTTCTAAACCAAGGGAAAGTTTTAAGGCTATGTTTCTGTTTTCAAGGCTTTTTTTTTCCAGAATCTTTTTTATTTTAAGGATCAACTCATCCAGGTTAAAGGGCTTGGTAATATAATCGTATGCCCCTCTCTTCATGGCCTCCACCGCCGAGTCAATGCTGCCAAAGCCTGTAATTATTATTACTTCGGTTTCTGGCCATTGAAGTTTTATTCTTTCAAGCAAACTAATGCCATCGAGTCCTGGCATTTTTATATCTGTCACAACCACATCAAAGTGTTCCTTCTTTATCTTTTCAAAGGCCTCTACTCCATCCAGAGCTCCCACTGCAGTATAGCCCTCTTTTTCAAGGGCATAAAGCAGGTGTTTTAAGGTTATCTGCTCGTCCTCTGCTACCAAAATCCTGAAACTCATAGCTCCCTCGGTAGAGATATTATAAATGTAGTGCCCTTATCAGAGCTAATTACTTCAATATGACCATAATGATTCTTCACTATATTATAAACAATTGAAAGCCCAAGGCCGGTTCCCTTATCTTTAGTTGTAAAGAAGGGGTCAAATACCTTGTCTATGTAGTCCTCGGGAATACCTGGACCAGTATCTGATATCTCTATTTTTACGACATCTTCATCCTCGGTAATCCTGACTCTTATCTCTCCCTTACCATTCATTGCATCGATAGCATTACTGAAAAGGTTCAGAAACACCCTCTCAATCTGAGCAGGATCCAGAGATAGGTACATTTCCTCTGGCCCCTGAAAATTAAAGACAATATCCCTGGTCTGGTATATTTTCTGAATCTGGGCATAGACCCTCTTTATGAGCTCGGTAATATTTATTCGCTGCTTTTCTGGCTTTTTCTCCCTTGCAAACTCCAGCAAATCTCCAACAATCTTTTTCACCCTCAGTGTTTGACTAAGTATATCCTCTACTGTTTCTTTTATAATTCCCTCGCTGTCGCCCTTAATTTCTCGTGCCAGAATCTGTGCAGAAAGATGGATATTGTTTAATGGATTGTTCAACTCATGGGCCACACCCGAGGCCAGTGTACCAATAGCGGCAAGCTTTTTATGCCTGATGAGCTCCTCTTCCTTTTTTATCAATTGCATCTCTCTGTCTTTCAGGGCAGCAGCCATACTATTGTATGTCCTTATAAGGGTGCTAACCTCATCCTTCCCTGACGGAAATGGAAGGGGAGAATAAAAACCCTCACCGGTCTTCTTGATGGTAACCATAAGCTCATTAAGCCTCTTCACGATATTCTGAGTTACAAAAAACAATGCAATAAACCCAGACAGAAAGGCAAAGGGAAAAACAATTAGTATACCAACCTCTGATGCCCTTATGACATACTCAACTCTATTACGGGCTGACTTATCAATCTCTCTTGAAATATCTATTATCTCTTCACCAGTCAGACGAAGTCTCATGACCTTTTGCTTGATCTCGCGTAGATGTGATAGTAGTTCTGAGGCATCACCAGGAAAATAAAACTTTTTTAATATTGTAATTATCTCCTCAGGATGCTCTAAAAAGGTTGACTTCATAATGGGTATAATAAAATCATACTGCGGCATTCCCTTTAGGCTACCAAGTTCTGCTTTGGTAAGTTCTGCAATAGTGACAATTTCATTGAATCTTCTTTTATATTCCCTGATCTTTAAGGCAAGTCTCTGGAGATCCTTGTTCTTTTTGTTTATCTCTTCTCCCTCTTTAATCAGCCTGTCTACTTCAGTGAAGTATCTCCTGATTTTTTCTACCTCTGTAAAATCACCATAGAGAAAGAAATTCTTCTCGTGTCGTCTGATCTGAAGGGTTTTACTCCTGATACTGTCGGTTATCTTGAGAAAATCAAAGTCTCTCCGTGCCTCAAAAAAGTCATAGATTGCAGTAAGCCCAAATACGGCAACAATAGCAAAACTTGCGGAAAAGATAAGTATTATTTTCTTTTTAATCGACATGTAATATCTTATAATATTTTCTTCCAAAAACTACAAACACTTCAATATTTAACTAATAGTATTAGGAGATATTATTTTTTATGCAAAACTAAACCCTCTAAATAACATCTGCTGTCCTTTGTTTTCTCTTTACCATACTGACACAAAAGATGAAAAAAAAGTCCGAATTATAAAATAATATCTAAGGAGTTTCGAATGCATGAAATATATCAAAGGCTAAAGCAAAAGGCACTGGAACTGGCTGAAAAAATCCCTCAGCCCGTGTTTTACAGAAGGTTTAAAAAAGAAATCGACACCTCCAGGGCACTGTTGACATCAAACAGCCTTCTCAGACAGTGTATTAATCATTTCTGTATAGAGCAGGAGGGGCTTGGTCATGGCTACAATCACTGCTTTTCCGTAGCAGTAGACGCAGGTGCTATAGTTTTAATTGAAACAAAAGGAGTTTATAAAAAATATAAGAATTCTGTTGAGGAGATAGTAACAGCAGTTCATATAGCAGGTCTTTTACACGATGCCAGGAGAGACGAAGAGGACCATGCGGTGGCAGGAAGCAAGCTTGCTGAAAAAGTGCTTGACTGCTTTGGTATTGATGACAAATACAAAGAGCACATTGTTATTGCCATTAGAAATCATGAGGCCTTCAAGGAGGGTGATCCTGTAAGGGATGAAGTTGGCAGGCTTATAAGTGATGCCCTGTATGATGCAGACAAGTTCCGCTGGGGAATCGACAACTTTACAACCACTGTTTGGGAAATGCTTAATTATTCAAACACCACGCCTCAGGAGTTTTTTGAAAACTATAAAAAGGGTATGGAATATATAGAACGCATTAAAGATACCTTTCGCACTGAGACAGGCAAAAAATATGGACCTGAAATTATAGATGCAGGCCTTTCAATTGGACGAATTATTTACGAGGAATTAAAGCGTGAGCTTTCTTAACCCTTATCCTTTTCCTCTTTCTTCTTAACTACTGGGTCTCCAAACAAAACCCCCCTCAGCCATTTATGAGCAAACTTCATAAGCTCAATCTCATCCTCTTTGATAAGCTCCAATGTATCCTCATCCACATCATAAATATCCAGGAATCGGCTTTCAAAAACAAATTTTCTGAAGCTATCAATATCGTAACTTGCCATCAAATAAAGACGCAGGCTTTTTTCATCTGGCTCAAGGTCTGCCGCATAGAGCTTTTTGTTCAGCACTATATCCCACCAGTCTTTATTGTTGAAGTCAATTACATTTATCTCCTGGGCCTCTCTCCATTCGCGTACTGTCCACTCCTTATCCTCTTCATAACCCTTGCAAAAGTGTTCCTTTATCGGGAAGAAGAAATCCCCTCCACCTACCTCTTTGCTTTTTAACAGGCCAAAACCAATGGGATAGTATCTGCATACCACGGGCCTGTCTGTATAAATAGTGCATCACTCTTTAGTGACAAAGGGGCATTTTCCTTCCTCCGTCATCCTGAGCATAATAAAGGGCAACCTGGTTTTCTTAAGCTCCATCACCTGTGTATATGTCCTCAAGAACTCATCCGAACTAATTCCAAGACGCCTTTTTATCCTTATAATGTCGTAGGGGGTTAAAAATATATCTATCTTCCCACAACACTGGGTAAAACACTCCAGTCCCTTATGACAGCGGAATTTAAATTTACTGTCAAGGTCCATCTGGACCGGCTGAACGGGGTTACCGGAAAGCTTTTTTATAGTATCCTTCATGCCTGACTCCTTTCAAAAGTTTAGTCTAATAATATAACCTATCGGGTCTATATTTTACCAATTCTTTTCAGTATCGCCCTTGCTGCTACAACTCCAGAAATTGATGCCTGTATTAGCCCTCTACTGATACCTGCACCATCACCAATGGCAAACAGGCCCTGGATCTCTGTTTCAAGTTCTCTGGTTAATTTTAATCTCATTGAATAAAACTTCACCTCCACTCCATAAAGCAAAGTATGTCTTGAGTTGATTCCAGGCATCAGTCTGTCCATTGCCTCGAGCATCTCAAGAATCCCCTTGAGATACCTGTAAGGCAAAACAAAACTAAGGTCCCCTGGTGTGGCATCCTCGAGTGTGGGTTTTATGATGGACTTCCTTATCCTTTCAGGCGTAGACCTTCTGCCCAGCAGCAGGTCTCCGAGTCGTTGAATAATCACCCCTTTACCAAGGAAGTTTGCAAGTCTTGCTATGTATCTACCGTAGGAGATAGGCTCTTTAAAGGGTTCTGTAAAGTAAGTACTAACAAGAAGGGCAAAATTTGTATTGTCTGTTTTTCTCTCTGCGTAACTGTGGCCATTTACTGTCCAGAGGCCTTTCAGATACTCCTTTACCACCTCACCATTTGGATTTACACAGAATGTTCTGACCTTATCATCAAAGGTTCGAGAATAATAGATCAGTTTGGGCTCATAGGTAATTGATGTTAAGGGCTCCATTATCTGGGCCGGCACCTCCACCCTTACACCAATATCCACCGGGTTGTTCAGCAATGTCAACCTCAATCTCTTAGCCTGCCGTTCAAGCCATCTCGCCCCTTCCCTGCCCGGGGCAACAATGATATAATCGGCTTCCACCACAGCCCCGCCAGACAGGCCAATACCTTTTACTTTTCCGTTATCGGTGATTATCCTTGTAACCTTGTTTTCAAAAAGGATGTCTATCTTTTCATTAATAAACTCTCGAATGTTTTTCAACAGCTCTCTACATCTTTCAGTACCAATATGCCTGATCCTGGCTGGTATCAATATAAGATCGTTTTGAGAGGCAAGCCTCTTTATTTCATCTATTTTTGTCTCATTTTCTCCGTAAATTCTCTCAGGCGCTCCAAACTCTCTGTAAATATCATCAACATAGTAGATCAGCTCTGAAAGCTCCCTGTCCGAAAGATATTCAGAAAGATAACCACCGATATCCTTCGATAAAGATAGCTTTCCATCACTGTAAGCACCAGCGCCACCCCAACCACTTAAAATTGCACAAATAGGACAGGCTGAACAGGACACATCCCTTACCATCATCGGGCAACTACGTTTGTCTATGTCGTGACCCTTTTCTACTAACAGAATCTCCAGTGATGAATCGGTCTTCAGCAACTCAAGGGCGGCAAATATTCCGGCCGGGCCAGCTCCGACTATTACAACATCATAGCGGCTTTTCATCTGTAAGTTCATGCCATCTATCCTTTATAAATCGCAGAGCCTCATAATTCGTAAGATCAAGATGAAGGGGGGTAATTGATATATACTTCTTGGTAATGGCTGTAATATCAGTGTCGTTGTCACTGCTCCATGAAGGGGTACCGCCACCTATCCAGTAATGTTTCCTGCCCCAGGGATCATAGGTTTCGTGGATGGCATTGTCATATACACGTTTTCCCTGCCTGGTGAACTTAACACCTCTGATCTCTTTTTCATCCACATTTGGCACATTAACATTTAAAAGCGTATCATCGGGCAGGCCCCTGTCTAAAATAAACCGTACAAGCCTTTTTGCAAAGTTTGAGGCTGTTTCATAACGCATTGGTTGCCCATCCTCATAAACCATTGAGATAGCAACAGAAGGAATGCCTAACAGTGTACCCTCGATAGCTGCCGACACTGTTCCCGAGTAGGTTATATCATCACCAAGATTTGCTCCTCTGTTAATCCCTGAAACCAGGATGTCAGGCTTCTTGTCAAGGAGTTTCTCCACAGCCACCACAACACAGTCAGTGGGGGTACCATTTACGGTGTAGATATTTTCATTCAGTCTCTCAACCTTAAGTGGTCTGTGCATGGTCAGGGCATGCCCCACAGCAGATTTTTCTCGATCCGGTGCTACAACAACTGCATCTCCTACATCTCTCATTGCCATATACAGGGCAATAAGCCCATCCGAGTTTATTCCATCGTCGTTTGTAACAAGAATCAAAGGCATGTTTTATTTTATCAAAAACCCTCTTCAAAGGTATGTAATTTTATTATATAATTAAATTAAGGAATTTAATTATTAATCCACTCAAAGTAGCAATTACTAATTCTTCTTCTAAAGATGAACCTTGTTAATAAGGTAAGATCAAGCCTGAGTTTAAAGGTGCTGCTAATATGCTCCTTAATTCTATTTTGCACCCTGTCTATTACTTTTTATTTTTTTCAGAGCAAACAGAAGGACCTCCTTCTACAACAGGTGGAATCACAGGCCAAGATACTTTTCAAACAGATTGTTTTAACACGCCGATGGGTGGCAGACCATGGTGGTATATTTGTTGAGAAGCTGCCCTGGGTAAAGAGAAATGTCTATCTCAAAAACAGTGAAATTGTGGACATCTCTGGAAAGCGATACATTAAGGAAAATCCAGCATATGTCACACGCCAGCTTTCTGAATACTCAAAAGAGGAAGGTCTCTACTGGTTTCACATTACCAGCCTGAATCTTGTAAATCCAGCTAATGCACCTGATGAGTTTGAACGGTATGCACTTGTAAAATTTGATCAAGGACAGGCAAAGGAACTATCAAAAATAGAATATATCGATGGTATGCGGTATTACAGGTATATAGCGCCACTTTATGTAGAGGCCTCATGCATTCCCTGCCACAAGGGCTACGCAATAGGTTCAGTACGAGGAGCCATCAGCGTAACCATCCCGGTTGAGCATCTGTTTAGAAAGATGTCTTCATTAAAAAAGGAAATGGCTATTGCTGCTTTCATAATTTCAACTATTCTTCTTGGTATTTTGTTTCTTTCGATCAGGGCAATGGCGATTGTCCCAATAAAAAAACTAAAACGATTGATTTCTGAATATCCAAAACTTGAATCGAAAAACTTAAAAATTCCTTCTAAGGATGAAATAGGAGCTTTATACAAGGCCTTTTTTCAGATGAGAGAAGAACTAGAAAAATATCATAAAACCTTACATCAAAAGATAACGGAAGCCACTAAAGAACTCCAGGAGGCTAATAGAAAACTCTTTGAGGCCAACATTCGTTACAGGGAACTTAGCAAAAGAAAATCGGATTTCATTTCCAGTATATCTCACGAGTTACGCACTCCTCTAACATCAATCAAAGGTGCCATTGATTATCTGCAAACAAAAATTCAATTTATATCAGAAGAACACACCAGCTGTAATGCAGAAGAGATAAAAGGTTTTGTAGATATAATAAAAAGCAACACCGAGAGATTAATCAAAATGGTTAACGATTCTCTGGACCTTGAAAAAATAGAAAGCGGCAGGCTTGACCTTCACATAGAGGAGCTTGACCTTTCTTATGTAATACATGATACTATTAACACATTCCGACCGATATTTGAAGAGCGATCTATTTGTACTGAACTCCGTATTGAAGATCCCATGCTGGCTTATGCAGACGAGGATAAAATCAGACAGGTGTTAAACAATCTTCTAAGCAACATTATAGAACACTGCCCTTCAAACGATATTGTTAGAGTTGAAGGTTACTCAACAGGTGATTGGGTGGTTGTTAGGATTACAGACAATGGCCCTGGCATTCCATCTCAATTTCAGAAAAAGATTTTCGAAAAATTTTTTAAAGGTCCTCGAGGTGGGACTGGCCTGGGACTAGCTATCTGTAAAAGCATAATAGAAGCACACAATGGTGAAATAGGTGTAATCAGCACCGGGGGTAGAGGTAGCACCTTTTATTTTAAATTACCCAGGGTAAAACTCGAGAATGAAGTATAAGATTCTTGCAATAGACGATGATCCTGACATTCTCAAGGTACTAAAGGCCAACCTTGAGTTAAATAACTTCATAGTGGAAACTGCTTCAAATTGTAAGGAAGCTGAAGACAGGCTCAATGACGGCTTGCCAGAACTTATTATTCTTGATCTGATTCTTCCTGACTGTGATGGTATTGAGTTCTGCAGGAAAATAAGAAAGGAGTATAACATACCCGTCATAATGCTTACAGCTCGAGATCGAGTATCTGACAAGGTGATAGGTCTTGAAAGTGGAGCAGACGATTATATAGTTAAGCCCTTTGAAACCCTTGAACTTATAGCAAGAATCAAGGCCTGCTTAAGAAGATATCGTACAACTGAAGACTCTGTTTTAAGGGCAGGAGACATAACTGTAGATTATGCAAGCAGAGCTGTTACGGTAAAAGGAAAGGAAATTTATCTGACACCAAAAGAGTTCGACTTTCTTGTTCTTTTGATGGAAAATAAAGGAAAGGTTCTGACCCGTAACTTTATAAAAAAATCTCTCTGGAAAAGCTCTCAAATCTATTCATGGTCAAGAGTAATAGATGTACATATACAGCATCTAAGGAAAAAGATCGAAGATGACCCTGCAAACCCCGAGTATATTATCACCATCCCAGGAGTAGGATATAAATTTGTAGAAAAGGGGAGCGAGTAAAATTTCGCCCCCCTTCAAAAGCCTATTTAATACCGAGTTTTTCCTTGATGGCCTTTCTGGTTCTTAGCTTATCGAGCCAGTCAGCAAGATGCGAGCCATCATCAGCGATCTCATAGGCACCTTCCCAGTGCTGCCAATCCTGTCCTTGCATGAAGCCACCCATTCTCCATATTCTACCCTCGTGGTGCCAGATCTCGTGCCAGAGATTATCGGCCTCACTCTTTCCATTGAACTTGATGTCCTCATCAAGTTTTTCCTTTTTAATTGGATCGTAGTATTTGAGTTTAATTGCCAGCACTACTGCATTGTAAACATCAATTGTTTTGTCTGCCTTATTTAGATCACCTTCGGCCCAGCTTCTTACATGACACTGAGTGCAGACCTTGAGCATATCTTCTCTCTTTGCATCAGGACTTCTGAGGGCATCACCACCAAAAGCATCCAGTCTTGTTTCGCCTTTTTCCCACCATTTACCCGGACCAACATAGGCCTCGTATACTTCAGGTGCAAACTTTTTAGCGATAGCAAAGGGGTTTGGACCACCTGTTTTAACTTCCCTGAGTGAGCCAGGTGGCAGGTCATGAATCTTCTCGTATCTCCTTGCAATGTCCGGATCAATAGGATACTTTTCCTTTCCTGTCCAGTACTTTGGCTCTGTTGGCCATGAGAAAACTGGCTCAAGCTCCCATTTCAGCCTTGCACTTACATTATGCGTTGACGGAACTGCACCACCAAATCCACTCATATGACATGTTGCACATGTGGGAGCCTCAATATCCTCTGGACCCCACTGACCTGGTGGTACATCCCAGTTCCATTCCTCACCCATTGCAGCAAAGAGATTGCCGTGTTTGCTCTCTTCGTAAATTTCCCTCTGCGGATGATCAGGACCCAGATGACACTGACCACATGTCTCTGGTTTTCTTGCCTGAGCAATGCTAAAGGTATGTCTGGTATGACATGCAGCACATGATCCAACACTACCATCAGGGTTAAATCTGCCTATTCCCATGTTAGGCCAGTTGATAAGCTTACCATCCTTTCCAACCTTTATAACCGTACCATGACAATCAAGACATCCTGCCTCTGCGCTTTCCCTTGAGAAATGGGTCTTATAGTTTCTGGTCTGTCCCATGGTTACATTGTCTTCAACCTTTTCACCACTTACAATTCCATAAGATGATAGGGAAAACAGACCTGCCTCATCATGCATACTTTCCTTGAACTCCTTCACCTGCTTAGGATGACAACTCTCACAGTACTTTGGGGTCACTATAACTGTAACACGATAACCATTATGATCAAAGCCTGCCGGATCATCATCTTTTGCTTTATGACAGACATAACACTTAACCCCAACCTTGCTATGCTTACTCTCGTTCCACTGTTTAACAATACCCGGTGTCACTGTCTCATGACATGTAATACACGGGTCAGTCGGATTCATGGCTTCAGTAAGCGAAGGCAAAGCAATTAAAACAATTACACTGCATAACATTAGTAATAGTAACTTCCTCATAGATACACCCTCCCTTTTAAAGGTTTTGAATTAACACTCTTCCCAGTTAAAATAAACCAGCTCGAATTCTATCACCTCCTCCCACTTGCTTATTTTCTCTGAGATCTTCTTTAAAGTCCT
The DNA here is from genome assembly GCA_013151495.1 of Nitrospirota bacterium. Classification (GTDB taxonomy): domain Bacteria; phylum Nitrospirota; class Thermodesulfovibrionia; order Thermodesulfovibrionales; family JdFR-85; genus JAADIE01. The sequence goes on from JAADIE010000047.1 coordinate 13,727, forward strand.
TGGATCGTCAGCCTCTAAGACAACTGCAATGCCCTTTGGGCCGGCCTGCTGGACTTCCACACCATCAAGCTCATTCAGTTTATCAATAACCCTATCCTCTTCCTCTTTTTTTATTGGCACCACAACAGCTCCAGCTATTGCCATCTATTCCTCCTTTTTCTTTACTTTATTAGTATCTATATAAAAAGCCAGATCAATAGCAGATGTCGGACATACATCTCTACAAAGTGCACAGTTATCACATTTAAGCCAGTTTATACTTTCACCCTCTGCCAGTTTCATTGGCTGAAGATAATAAGGACAGGCATCATCACACTTTCCACATTTAATACACAACTCTTTGTTCATTCTTATATTCAGAAGCCTTTTCCAGCTTAAAAGGGAAAGTCCACCCCCTGACGGACAGAGGTAGTTACACCAGGCCCTTCTTACAAATAACATCTCAAAAATGATCAATGTTACAATAAAAGCGACACCTGTAATGCTTAACTGTTTATGTGTGAAGTAGTACATAAACTCTCTGCCAAGTATATGGGGTGGATCAAAAACCGAGAGTACAGGTACGGCAAAAAAGAATCCCACGCCTAACAGCAGTAAAAATAAGGTCAATCTTAAATCTCTGAACTTAACAACATTATTAAATCTACCAAGAAAACGATGTATTTTCTGATTAAGCTCAAGAATAAATCCAACCGGACAGAGCCATGAACAGAAGACCCTCCCGAGCACTAAAGTTATCAACAACGGAATTAAAACCGCTACCAGTGCTGGCATGTAAAACCTCTTGGTTGACACAAGGAAATCTATAAAAGCAAGTGGATGCATAAGTTTGAAGTCGCCAAAAGAGATAGTCCAGGTATCTCCTGATATAGAAAATACTGTGGGTGGTGGAAGCTGGCCCAGCACAATTCTCGATGGCGACCACTGCATGGGGTTTTGAGAATAAATGGGTATCAGAATTATCCCCACAAGCACGATCAACTGGGTTATTCTTCTTAAGTATCGTATCTTCAGTTTTTTTGGTCTCTCTATCATTAACCCCCCTTACGGTATCCTGACTACTCTAATAGCCGGTAGTTTTGAATAGTCATCTATTCTGCCTATCAGGTTTCTAACCATTGCAGCATAACGTTGCTCAAAATAGGTAAGTTTAATTGATCTGTCCATATAGGAATCGGCTATTTTCTTCTTTACAGGACATACATAGTTGCACATACCACAGCCCACACAGTAGTCAGGATCAACATAGGGCCTGACACCGGTGGCCCCTTCTATAATCTCATTAGGTGGTCTGTCTCTTAATGCCTTGTCTTTCAGTGGACAATTGTAATAACACTCTCCACAGGAGTCATATTGCCAGGCCAGACAAATTCTTCTATCAAGCACTGAAACGCCCATTTTCAACTCATCTGGCAATCTTGCGAGCACATCCTTGTAGTTCACAATCTTTCTAATGGCCCCTGTAGGGCACGCCTCACCACATCTGAGATATTTGCTTATTGGCCTGTCAATACCGTCATGACCACGTTGCTGGCATAGATAACAGGGAGTTTTTAATGGATCAATATAGGGTGTAAATATCGACGCACCTGATGTGATATCCAGAAATCTGATACTATCGTAGGGGCATGCCTCCATACATTTGCCACACCTAATACATCTTTCAAGAAAATCTCTTGTAGCCCCAGGTGGTCTTAAAATTACCCTTTTACTATGTAAGGGTAAAAAACCAACAATAAAGGCCCCTGTAATTTGTTTCATAAACTCCCTTCTTGACAACATCATTTAGTATCTCTTTACCTCCACTATAGCCACCTTATACCTACGGCCTTTGATCTGGTATGGTGTATGTACCACGCCTCTTATTTTTACCTTCTGCCCTTTCTTTGGCATTACGGCTTTTGTTACTACCCAGATCTGCCCTGTTCCATCGTCAACCNNNNACCAGATAGGGCTGTTCATTGACAAACTCAAAGGCAAGCCCTGGTTCTGCTATTCCCTCAATAGTTACTATGGAGTTTTTAAATTCTGCAGGTCTGTTTATAATCTCGGCGATACTTACAATATTATCTTCCGTCAGAACCTCTTTTTTTTGTAAAGAAAACTCCTCTTCCTTCTCCACGCAACCAGAAATCACAAATACTGCAATTAGTAAGACTATTATTCTTGTTGTTCCTTTCATCATAGACAAATTAGCCCCGGGTCAGTATAAGACCCGGGGGATTTTGTTTAGGCCTTCATTAGCTTGACAGCACAGACCTTGAAGTCAGGTTCTCCAGCTCCTGACCAGCTTTTTGGCACATCAATGGTAAGTAAATTGATCAGCTTGTTTTCATCAAACCACGGAACAAATACCATACCCGGTCTTGCCCTGTCAGTAATCCAGACTGGCAACACAATCTCACCTCTTCTTGATACGATCCTCAAGTTATCACCATTATCAACGCCCAGGGTTTTGGCATCCTCAGGAGAAACCTCTACATAGGCGTGAGGATTTAGTTCCCTGAGAAGCCTTACCCTCATGGTCATGGTTCCCGAGTGCCAGTGCTCGATAACTCTACCTGTGTTAAGCACATACGGATACTCTGCATCAGGCATTTCATAGTCAAGTCCTGCCTTCAGCACCCTTACTATAGCCTTAGATTCCGAACCTTTATGGAATGGGTGGTGACCATAATAATTTATCGGCCCCTTATAGCCCTTCTCCTCGAGATGCTGATCATATAGGGTTACATAACCTGTTTTATAACGCCTGTTTGCTCTGCCAAATACCTCTAATGCGTAGGCTTTACTTATATAACGCTTTGCAGAACCACGGTTTTCAAACTCGGTACTCGGACAGGGCCACTGAACTCCACCTGCATGGGCTTTGAGTTTTTCATAGGTGGCTCCCCAAAGATCCACATCCTGCCCTCTTGTACAAAGCCTGTATTCATTCCATGCCTCTTCCTCTGTCTCGAACCCCAGACCATAGACCTCTTTAACCTTCTTGACCTTACCAGTCATTGGATCAATTACTCTGTAACGAGTCTTTCTTCCAAGTTTCTTTGCAATCCTTCTGGCCACTTCTTTTATCTGCCAGAAGTCGGGCCTTGCCTCTCCCGGTGGGTCTATCAGTTTAGGTATAAACTGGGATCTCCGGTCGGTCTGTCCCATGACACCCTCTTTCTCTACCCACATGGCTGACGGAAGAATTACAGTGGCAAGCTCTGTGGTCCTGGTTGGATAAATGTCGCTTACTACAGTAAATGCCTTTTTCATAGCTTCTCTGTATTTACTTGCATTTGGCAGACTCTGTCCAGGATTGGTGGTGTTTATCCAGATAGCCTTGATCTTCCCCTCAGCAAGTCTCATAAACATATTCACAGCTGGTCCTGTGGGTTTTTTGGGCATCCACTCGACATTAACGCCCCAGATTTCTGCTATCTCCTTACGATGCTTTGGGTTTGCAACTGCTCTGTGTCCGGGTAGTATGTGCGTTAAGCCCCCCTGCTCCCTCGTGCCTCCACAGGCATTGGGCTGTCCTGTAAGCGATAGAGAGTCACAACCTGGTTTACCAATCTTTCCTGTTATGAGGTGTAGATTGTGTAACTGACAGTTAAGCTGTACACCCTTTGTTCTCTGGTTTATCCCCATGGTCCAGATACTAAGTGTTGCATAGCCCTTTCTGCCAAACCACAGTGCTGCCTTGCGAATATCTGATGCTGGTACACCCACAAGTCCTTCTACTTTTTCAGGAGCATAATCCTTCAGAAACTCTTTGTAAGCATTAAAGTCAACAAACTTACCCTTTGTTTTCAGTCCTACCCTGAAGGTACAGTATTTCAGGTGCTCTTCGTCTACCAGTCCTTCCTGCACAATAACATACGCCATTGAGTTCAACAGATACATATCGTAGCCTGGTCTGAATTTAAGATGGAGGTCTGCGTATCTTGCAGTTGGTGTATAACGTGGATCTGCAACAATTACCTTTACCCTGTCTGGATATGCACTCTTACGATCAATAACCCTCCTGAAAAGCATTGGATGGTTTTCGGCAGTATTGGAACCAATAATAAAGATACAATCGGTAACATCAAAATCATCATAAGTACCTGCAGGTTCATCTGCACCAAAGGTGTTCAGATACCCACCAACTGCAGAGGCCATACAGAGACGAGGGTTACCTTCTACATTGGCTGTACCAATGATACCTTTGAAGAGTTTGTTTGCAGCAAAGGCCTCCTGTGTGGTGTTCTGTCCAGAGCCGTACCAGGCCACTGCATCAGGGCCGTATTTCTTTATATATTCAACAAACTTATCTGCTATCAGATCCAGAGCCTCATCCCACGAAACCTCTTTGAAACTGCCGTCGGACTGTCTGACCATTGGTTTGGTTAGTCTGTCCTTACCATACATTATGTGGGGAAGAGAATACCCCTTCATACAAAGTCGCCCGAAGTTTATAGGGCTGTCTGCATCTCCCTTTACAGCCACTACCTTGCCGTTTTTTACACCAACAAGTACCGTACACCCTGTTCCACAAAAACGACACTGAGATCTTCCATATTGAATCGATGAATCTGCCAGAGCCTCTACTGGTAAACCTGCCATGGCAAGTGCCGTGGCTGCTGCGGAGGCCTTGATAAAATCCCTTCTACTTAGTCCCATTACAACACCTCCCTTTTGTTTTTATCAGGTCATCAAAACCTGTAGCTTTACATTGATATTTTCACATATACTTTTGTAAATTGGTTATCAAATCATGTAAATTTTCTGTAAAGATACATATCGTCCAAAAAGGAGGATAACTTTATGGAGGTTATTAAAGAAATCAAAGTTGATGGAAAAACATTACGCCTGGTAAAAGGAGATATAACTGAAAGAGATGTAGAGGCAATTGTTAATGCAGCCAATTCATATCTTAAACATGGCGGTGGCGTGGCTGGTGCAATTGTACGAAAAGGTGGAGACATAATACAGCAGGAAAGTGACAGGATAGGTTTTGTACCTGTTGGCTCAGCAGCAATTACCACCGCTGGAAAGCTACCCTGTAAAGCGGTAATTCATGCAGTTGGGCCAAGAATGGGTGAGGGGGATGAAGACAATAAGTTAAAAAATGCCGTATTGAGTAGCCTGAAACTTGCATCTTCGAAGGGGTTCAAAAGCATCTCTATGCCTGCTATTAGCTCGGGTATATTTGGTTTTCCAAAAGACAGATGTGCCCGAATACTAATTGGCGAATCCAGGAAATACCTTATTGATAATCCTGAAACATCACTTGAAGTGGTAGAGTTCTGTATATTTGATGATGAGACCCTGAAGTACTTTAAAGAAGAATTTGACAGGCTGGGTTGAGCAACTAAAGCTCAACCTCTACCTCTTCTTCCTTTTCAAATAACAATACCCGCCTTTTGATTTTTAGTTTAATCCTGTCTCCTTGAACCTTATCAATAAGGGCAATCTTAATATCTTCGATGTCTATTACTGGTATGCCGTCTATTTCAACAATATAGACTCCCTCAGGGACCCCGGCCTTTGAAGCAGGCCCCCCCTTTGCCACTCTCTCAATTTTTATCCCATCATCAGTTTTCTGTAGAAACACACCGAGCCTCACAGATTCGGGAGGATCCATCCATTCCGTGTAAAACACATAATCAGCCACTCCTTTATCAAATGGTGTCTGTCCACCCTGGGAAGCTGTCAATAGTATGGTATAGTCCTTAATACCTCTTCTCTCTATCCTGCCCGGAACTCCCCAGGCATTTCTTACATGTCCATTACCAGCTATTACGACCATCTGTGCATCTGGATGGTTCTTCAGGGCACTAACAATAGTGCTTGCCATGGTCTCATCCCAGAGTAACTGGGAGTAATAAAAATTATCAAAGCTCCTACCCTTCCTTGAGCCATGTCTTGAAAATACCCTCTTTAGATATTCCCTGTAGGCCCTATCTTTCATATTGATACCATCTGGTAATGCCTTTTTTTCCTCTTCAGTTAAGGAGTCAATCCCTTTTTTAGAAACCTTGTCAATAATCTCTTTTCTGATGTTCAGGGCTATTATAGGAATCCCCTTGGCCCTGGCAAACTGTATTATGTCTCTGTAGAGATTATAATCAT
>JAADIE010000006.1:0-2494 GCA_013151495.1 Nitrospirota bacterium
AGCCACCAACAAGGAGCTCTATCTGTGTATACAGACCCTTGAAAAGGAGAACGAGAGACTGATGAAAAAGATCAAGGAGTATGAAGAAGGCTTTTACAATATTAATGAAGATATAGCAGAGATTATTAAAACTGGTAATGGATCTGTATCTTCTTCCGAAGAGATTGAAAGGCTTAAAGCAGAAATTCAGGCAAGAGATAAGGAGATAGAACGATTAAAGTCTGAGCTTGCCAGCCTTGAAAAGGAGTATACAGCTTTATACAAAGAGGTTCATTCATAACAAACGATCATATAATTTTTCTTCATACTCAGGAAAATCCTCTATATAGAATGGTCTTTTACGCATGGTGTTCAGTTTCAGGATCTTGAAGTTCAGTTCCCGGATTTTTTTCAATTTTTCTTTATCGTCATCAAGCGTATATATCAGGTCTTTTAGAGAGATTATCTCCTTTTTCAATTCCATCTCTGGAGGCAGGCATCCGGCGTTCTTTAATACCCTATAAGCAGCACGCATATCTTCAGGGACCCAGGAGTCGTCATCAAGCTGTATTGGTTTGCCCGAGTTCTTAAGATTATCGAGTTCGCCCCGCTCTATGGCTTCACGAATCTTCTGCTCAGCTATCTTCTGGAATATATCCACTGGATGCATCCTCGTCATCTTCTATGGGGGTAGATATTCTATACTCCCCCATAGCCCATTTTCCAAGATCAATCATCTTACAATGCTCAGAACAAAAGGGCCTGTAAGGATTCTCCTCCCAGGTAGTGATCTGCTTACATATGGGACATTTAACCTTCATCTTCCCTGATCTTTTTGAGTAAGGCAATCGTCGCTATACCATTAATACTACCAGTTATTATACCAAGAAACAGTATTAAGGGGGCCAGGTACATAACCGCATCTATCCTTTTTATAAAAAGCACATAGGCAACAGTAAGCTGGGCAAGATTATGAAAAAAGGAACCTAAAAGACTTAATCCAAAAGGACTTAGAAGATTTCCCAATAGAATACTCCCAAGGTACATTGCGGTTGTACTTATAATGCCTCCTGAAAGACTTAACAAAAAGCCAGGACCTAAAAAGGTTCCTACAAATATAGAACCAACAAGAATACGAATCAATGTGATCGTAATACCTACCCTGAAACCATAAAGTATTATTGAAAGAAGCACCACTATATTGGCCAGACCAAATCTAAGCCACGGTATGGGTGAAGGAATCAACCTTTCTGCTGCATGGAGGGCAATAGCAAAGGCTGAAAGGATGGCAATCCTTAATTTATCCTGTGATTGCATCTAATGTCCTGTTGTTATCGGTACCTATGATTACAACCACCTTGTTTGGTACACAGACTATGGCACCATGTTTTGTCCAGCCCTGTTTTACACAGATCTTCTCTGGGCAGGGAGAGTCCTTAACGCGAACCCTGCCGTCTTTTATTTCAATAACTGTGGTACCTAAAGGCCCCTTTACATTAACCGTTGTATCCTGGAGTAATGACAATCTATAAACCATCTTTCCCTTCACTTCAACAGTTACTAAATCTGACTGGTTTGCAGAAAGGATTCTGGCAAAGAAAAAGCCTGATATACTCATTATCAATAAAAAAACAAAAAGAACCCAATCCAGCAGGGTTGTTTCTTTTAGAATGTTCAGAGTCTTCATTTAATCAACAACCTCTATGTTTTCTTTCAGAAAAGTTATACCATCACTCAGGCCAGTACTTTTATGAATTTTGCCGTTTTTATCAACTATAATTGCTTTGTAACCAGCTTTTTTTGCAAGTTTTAGCCCCTGCTTGACACCTTTTACGAAGATAGCTGTAGCCAGGGCATCTGTATATGTAGCATCAGGACCTATTACCGTTACACTTATTACTCCACTGGCTGGAAGTCCTGTCTTGGGATCCAGAATGTGATGATATCTAACACCATTTTCTATAAAGAAGCGTTCATAGTCTCCTGATGTAGAAATAGCGAGATCTTTTAGTTCAACTGTGGCAAATATTTCATCTCTGTTTTTACTCCGTGGATCTCTTATGCCCACGAGCCAGGGCCTTCCATCAGGCTTCAGACCATAACCTTTTATATCACCAGCTATAGCCACCAGAGCTGCCTTGATTCCCTGTTTTTTTAAAGCCATTACCGCTAAGTCAGCGGCATAACCCTTTGTTATGCCTCCAGGGTCTATCATCATTCCTGCCTTGCTTAGATATACCACTCTTAATTTTGGTTGAAGGGTTATATTACGATATCCAACAAGAGGCAAGAGCCTTTCGATCTCGGCTTTTGATGGATGTTTTTTGTTTGCAAAGTCGTAAAGCCTGCTAATCACTCCAAGTGTTATGTCAAAGGCCCCTTCAGATAATTTTGATATATTTATAGCCTTGTTCAATAATTTAAATGTAACGGGAGTTACAGAGACCGGGTTTTTTCCGCTATGCTTATTGATTGTTGTAATTTCACTTTTCTCAGAGTAAAAATTAAGATACTT
>JAADIE010000006.1:2509-5233 GCA_013151495.1 Nitrospirota bacterium
TTTTAAGTTCCATGAATGCGGTATTAATTGCATCTTCTGCCTTTTTATCTGAGTTGCTAACAACGGTGATGGTAACGACCGTGTCCATCATGACTTCAGACTTCTTAAATATTCTTTCCCTGGAGCTATTACATGAAGAGAGAGCAAAAAACAGTAAAAGACTAATTATAGACAGAATAAATCTCTTCATCCTTATTCTCCTTTTGTAGTTTTTCCTTAAGATAAAGGCCGGTATGGGAATTTGGATTATTTGAAATCTCCTCGGGAGTACCCTGAGCTACAATCCTACCGCCTTCTAACCCTCCTTCTGGACCAAGGTCTATTATATAGTCAGCAGATTTAATAATATCAAGATTATGCTCTATAACAAGAACGGTATTGCCTTTGTCCACAAGTCTGTTGATGACATCTATCAATCTCTGTATATCAATAAAATGAAGACCCGTTGTTGGCTCATCAAGAATATAAAGCGTACCTTTGCCCGTTTTTTTACCAAGCTCCTTGGCAAGCCTGATTCGCTGGGCCTCTCCACCAGACAGGGTCGTGGCAGACTGACCAAGTTGAATATAACCAAGCCCAACATCCACAAGAAGCTTTAATCTGTCTCTTAGCGCTGGTATATGGATAAAAAAGTCGTAGGCCTCTGAAATTGTCATGTCAAGAATATCTGCAATGCTCTTACCTTTGAACTTTATCTGAAGTGTTTCATAATTGTAACGCTTTCCACCACAGCTGTCACAGGGTACATACACATCTGGCAGGAAGTGCATCTCTATTTTTTTGAAGCCCTCGCCTTTACAGGCCTCGCATCTACCACCGGTCAGATTAAAGCTAAATCTTGAAGCATTAAACCCTCTGGTTCGAGCGTCTTCAGTCATGGCGAACAGATTCCGGATGTGTGTAAAGACTCCTGTATAGGTGACAGGATTGGAGCGGGGGGTTCGTCCGAGAGGCTTTTGTTCAAGACAGATTACATGAGAAATCTGTTCAAGACCGGTTAGATTTTTTACTGACCTTTTACCTTTTTTGTTTTTCATCTCATTAATAAGTGTTCTGTATAGAACATCAAAAACCAGGGTGCTTTTACCAGAGCCTGAAACACCAGTAACACATACAAAGACCCCAAGAGGGATACTTACATCGAGGTTTTTCAGATTGTGTTTATTTATTCCATAAAGTGTGATATAACCTGTAGGTTTCCTTCTGGCAACAGGGATGGGAATCAGTTTTTTGCCAGAAAGAAACTGACCTGTCAACGATTCGGGATTGGTACTGATTTCTTCAGGTGTACCTGTGGCAACAACCCATCCACCTCTTACACCACCACCTGGTCCAAGGTCGACTATGAAATCAGCCGACTTTATGGTTTCTTCGTCATGTTCAACAATAACAATTGTATTTTCTGAGTCCCTGAGTTTCTTTAATGTGTTAATAAGCCTGTTACAATCGCGAGGGTGTAGCCCTATGCTTGGTTCGTCAAGCACATATAGCACCCCTGTAAGTGAGGAACCCAGCTGTGTAGCAAGTCGTACTCGCTGTGCCTCACCACCAGAGAGGGTGACAGCAGGTCTATCAAGCGTAAGATATCCGACCCCGACCTGTTTCAGGAAGGAGAGTCTTTCTTTAACCTCTTTCAATATTCGGCTTGCTATAAAAGATTCTCTTTCACTAAGTTTCAACTCATTAAGGAACTCGAGGGCATCATCTACACTAAAAGAGGAAAACTCTCCAATACTGAGCCCGCCTATTTTTATTCCAAGGGATTCCTTCCTTAAACGCATGCCACCGCACTCGTTGCAGGGCTTTAGATCTTCTACTCCTTCAAAGGCCCCCTCTTCATCGTATATATTTGTATAACCAATACCTTTACACTTTGGACAGGCTCCGACGGAACTGTTAAAAGAAAAAAACATGGGATTTATTTCAGGATAACTTATACCGCAATTTGTACAAGCAAGGGTCTTACTGAAGAGGATATCACGATTTTCATCAACAAGATTTATTACAACCGTGTCAGCATATCTGAGGGCTACATTTATTGAGTTTTTTAGCTGACGCTCAATTCCATCTTTTACAATCAGTCTATCAATCACAATTTCTATAGTATGTCTTTTGTGTTTATTAAGCTTTATATCCTCTGTAAGATCCATCATTTTACCGTCTACTCTTGCACGGATAAAACCCTCTCTTCTCATCTGTTCAAGCTCTTTCCTGTAAAGCCCCTTTCTTTGCTGGACAATTGGAGACAGGATCTGAAGCCGTGTGCCTTTGCTAAGAGAGAGTATAGATGAAATAATTCCTTCGGTATCCTGAGAAGAGATAGGATTTCCACAGTTATAACAGAAGGGCTTGCCAATCCTGGTATACAGTACACGCATATAGTCATATATTTCGGTTATTGTTCCAAGGGTGGAGCGAGGCGAGCCTGATACGGTCTTTTGTTCTATAGAGACAGATGGAGAGAGCCCTTCTATGTAATCGACATCAGGTTTCTGCAACTCGCCGATAAACTGCCTGGCATACGAAGAAAGGCTCTGTACAAATCGTCTCTGCCCCTCGGCATATATGGTATCTATGGCTAAGGATGATTTACCAGAGCCCGAGGGGCCTGTAATAACAATTATGCTATTACGAGGAAGCCTGAGGTCTATATTTTTAAGGTTGTGTTCTCTGGCACCTTTTATAATAATGAAATCATCCATTACTGTTGAGTAATTAAACTAT
>JAADIE010000066.1 GCA_013151495.1 Nitrospirota bacterium
TAACTTCTACATCGGCTTCAGATGTAAAGGGGATAATTATGAAAGAAAAAAGCAGTACTATAACGATTAAGGCCCTGTATCCAGTAAAGTTCAGGTTCATTTCCTCTTCCCGAGATAGCCAAAGGTTTTTATCACATAATCGGCCCACTGTAAGGCAAGCCTTTTTGCCTCTTTAAGCTCTTCAAGACTGTAGCAGGAGTTTTCTTTAAACTCTTTTGAATAACCCCTTTTTGCGCTTCCCTGCCAGAGCCAACTCTTTTTGCGGTCTGTCTTGTAATTCTGCCAGAACTCTACGGTCTCTAAAGAGGCCCTTTCCTTCAGGCCCTCAGCAATAGAAAGGAGTTTTCTTTTAAGAGGCAGGGCATTAATGCCCTGGGTTTTGTTAAAGGCTATCTCCTTTAAAATGGATGTAACTTCTTCAGTAAGTCTTTCTGGCTCTTCCGTGCAATACCACTGAAGTACCTTTATCTGTACAAACTCTTTGTCAAAACCCTGAAAGGAAAATTCATCATCCGGAGCCCTGAGAGTAAAACCACTGGCATATCCTGATGTTGCGAGGTATGTCAGGAAACAAAGCAGAGTCAAAGAAAATAAAAAATTTTTCATAACATAACCAGAGGTCTTTAAAATGAGGCAGGAAGCTGATAACCCCCTCGAAAAAAGGAATTAACATCAACCCGCCAGACTTAACCCTCTTACGAATATTTTATATTGAATGTATATAAATAGTAAACTTTTTATAAACTTTATCGTATATAGGCCTCTGTTACATAGCGGCGCATCATCCGGTGGGAGTTGAAGTAGTAGGCAATCATGCCAATAGAGTTCTTCATCATCTTTATCCAGCCCGGACGGTTTTCATAAAAAAGCGGGATTATAATATTCTGGAGCTTTCCATAAAGGTCTTCAGCCTCTCTTATCGGATCAGATGGCTCACCGGGTGCTCCACCTATTGACCAGCCTGTGTAGCCCTCGATATGGCCTTCGATCCACCATCCATCAAGAACACTGAAGTTTATAACGCCATTCTGGGCTGCCTTCATACCACTTGTACCCGATGCCTCGTAAGGTTTTTGAGGGGTATTCAACCAGACATCCACACCGGCAATTATTTTAAGGGCAAGGTCCATGTTGTAGTTTTTCAGATAGACTATCTTTATCTTATCCCGTAACTCTTTGGCTATCTGGTGTATCCGTTTTATAAGGGCCTTACCGGGTTCATCCTTTGGATGGGCCTTGCCAGCATAGACGATCTGGAGTTTTCCCTCCCCGATAGAGACAAGCCTTTTTATGTCAGAGAAAAGGAGATCAGCCCTTTTGTAGGCTGTGGCCCTCCTTGCAAATCCTATTGTAAGGATTTCATAACTGAAGCCAGCCTGAGTGGTCTCGTTTATATAGTCTATTAGCTCCTTCTTGGCCTGCATGTGGCTTGCCCAGATCTCCTCATCCGGGATCTTTCCAACCCTTACAAAGATCTCTGGCTCGTTTGCCCAGCCCGGAAGGTATCGATCGAAAAGACTCTTGAAATGGGGATGAGTCCAGGTGTAGGTGTGAACCCCATTGGTTATGGCATGTATTTCATAGCCCGGAAACATATTGCGCGAGACCTCCCGATGCATCTTGGCAACACCATTTACATAATCGCTGAGATTAAGTGCCAGCAGAGTCATATTAAGCATATCCTGACCTCCGAACTCCTTCAGTACCTCAATGGGAACTATATCGCAAAGCAGTGTTGTCACAAGTTCGTAATCAAATTTATCGTGCCCTGCCTCAACAGGTGTGTGAGTTGTAAAGACACAGAGATCCCGAACCCTTTCTACATCCCAAATCAGCCTTTCATCCCAGACCTCTTCTATATCCCTTTTGTATCTCTTCAGCAGTTCAAGGGTCAGCAGGCTTGAGTGGCCTTCATTCATATGGTATTTTTTTATCTCAAAGCCTATCTCATCGAGCATCCTTACCCCACCAATGCCAAGCACGATTTCCTGCTTGAATCTATATGCCTGATCTCCTCCATACAGATAGTGGGTAATGCCCCGATCCTCTTCATGGTTTTCATCCAGGTCTGTATCCAGGAAAAGCACCGGCACCCTGCCACCTGTTATGCTTTCAACCACATAAAGCCAGGCCGCAATCTGCACCTGTCTTTCCTGAATAAACACACTTACCCTTTGCGGTAACTGTACCATATACTCCTCAGGGTTCCATTCATCGGGGAGCTCTATCTGATTTCCATCCTCATCAATATCCTGCCTGAAATAGCCTTTTTTGGTAAGCAGGGTTACCCCCACAAGGGGCAGATTCATATCTGCTGCCGAACGAATGGTATCGCCCGCAAGTACGCCAAGGCCACCACTGTAGGTGGGTATATCGCTACGAATGCCGATTTCCATAGAGAAATAGGCAATCCTGGGGTCTTTTAGAAAGTCGGTTATGTTGTGCATCGTCGCTCCTCTGAGTTAAGATATACTTAATTATAAACAAAATCAGATTATTATGCTTATGAATCCCCTTGAGTATTTATATCTTATAGGCTACAAGCTGCATAAAAGCTATGGCCTTACCAGAAGAAAGCGTCTTGAAGGACGCACAATCAGTGTGGGTAACCTCACCCTTGGAGGTACAGGAAAGACACCCCTTACGATAGAGATCGCCAGGGAGGCAATAAAGCGGGGTTTTACCATAAGCATCCTTACCCGTGGATACAAAAGTAAATCAGATGAAAGTATAATTGTAAGCAAAGGTCATGGCCCCCTGGTGGACTGGGAGGACTCAGGAGACGAGCCTTTCTTGATGGCGCTGAAGACCCCGGGTGCCTGGATTGTTAAGGATCCGAACCGTTACAGAGGCGGGCTCATCTCAGGGCTTAAGGATCTTTTTGTGCTGGATGATGGATTTCAGCACTGGCCCCTGCACAGAGACATAGATGTAGTATTGATAGACAGCTCCGACCCCTTTGGAGGGGGCAGATTACTACCCTTTGGCAGGTTGAGAGAGCCCCTTCAGGCCCTGTCCAGGGCATCGGTGATAGTGATTACAAAGGCCCACGAGAGGCTTGAGTCACTGGAGAAGAAGATAAGGCAATACAACCAGAAGGCCCCCATTTTTTATGGTGAATACAGGATAGATGGGTTCAGGGCATTTACCGGAATTAAGAGTTCTGGAGAGATCACCACAAAGAGGGCCTTTATCTTCTCAGGCATTGGTAATCCTGCTCACTTTGAAGCCCTGCTCAGTGAATATGGGGTTCAGGTGGTAGGCTCGGAGAGGTTTCGTGATCACCATCAATACACCGAAAGGGACCTTGATAGAATTGTCAGGCTTGCTAAAAAGGCCAATGCCGAGGTGCTGATCACCACAGAAAAGGACCTTGTCAGGTTAAGGGGGTTCGAAGAACCAGAAATACCATTGTATGCAGTCTCGATTCGGCTTGATATAAAGGATAAGAGCTTTTTTGAGCTTTTGTTTAAGGGGTTGGTTCCAAAAGAGAAACAACACCCTGGCACAGGAGGTTAAAATGATCAGACATCTCAATGTACGGACATCTAAAAGGACAGAGTTTGTGGATATTACCCAGGATATCCAGGCCCTGATTGATGACTCAGGCATAAAAGAGGGGGTATGCTATGTATATGTGCCCCACACCACAGCAGCTGTAACCATCAACGAAGGGGCAGACCCCTCAGTAAAAAGGGATATCCTGATGATGCTTGAAAAACTGGTACCCGAAAGGGCTGGATATGCCCACATGGAGGGTAATTCCGATGCCCATATCAAATCCTCCCTGATCGGGGCCTCAGAGGTCATAATTATTGAAGGCGGACGCTTACAACTTGGAACATGGCAGAGCGTATTCTTCTGTGAGTTTGATGGGCCCAGACACCGCAGGGTTGTGATAAAAATTGTCGGAGATTAGGGCTTTTCACAGGAGATTCTTAAGAGTTCCCTGAGCCAGTTGTAGAGTTTTGCCTCCGCCTTTGAGAACTCCTCCAGGGGGGCCAACTCCTTGACCGTCAGTATATGACCATCGCGGTAAATACCATAGGCAACCCTTAGCCTTCTGTTGTCCAGTACAGTATACAGGCAGTAGTCCCTCTCAGGTAACAGCCTGTTTTTTCTAACAACCACAAAGGCAGTATTCTGGGCAGTCTCCTCGTTGCCATCTATATCCTCAGGTGGTACTGGCACATACCTTAGTCCCATCCGAAAGCTTTCTTCAAAACGCTCTACCTCAGCCGGCACTCTCGACAGAAATGCTATTAACCCGCTTTCCTCTGCCCAGGTCCTCTGGGCCTGATCTATTTGATGTTGTATGAAGACATCCATAACTACAGTACCTCCTGAATTAAGAATTTGGCCATTAATTTATATATATTATACTAAAGAAAATATAAAAATGCTATTGAAAAAAGGCCCTTGATTTCTGTAATCTTAAACATACCTTCCATTTTACAATGAATCGATGATTTTTGGGGCTACTTTTCTTCAAGGAGCTTGACAATGAACCTGAAAGGTATTCTTCAGCGTAGAACGGGTAAGACAATAGAGATTACCTATACCAACAACAGGATTAACATCATAAGTTTTCGAAAGCAGGGTGGCACTGTCTATCTCAGACTACAGAGGCTGTTTAAAGAGGCTCCACTGGATGTAATTTACGAGATAGCAGAGCTTATAAAAAACCCTGGTATAAAGACCCCACTTATAAACGAGTACTTTCGCCGCAACAGCTGGCGAGTGCGCAAACCTGCCCGGGTGAGGGGAAAGATAGAGCCTGTGGGCAGGGTTTACGACCTTAAAAGGATACTCGAGCGTCTGAACAGGGAGTACTTCGGTGGTGCCCTGACCGATATAACCATTACATGGGGTAGCCGGCAGAGGCGGCATGCAGTGCGTAAACGCACCCTTGGTAGCTATAATTATGAAACAAGGACCATCAGGATAAATCCCATCCTTGACAGCCCCCGAGTGCCGCTTTATTTTGTGGAATATGTGGTATATCATGAGATGTTGCATGCTGCCCTTGGCATAAAACGTCAGCGTAACGGCCGCAGGGCAGTGCATACCCGGGAGTTCAAGGAACGGGAGAGGCAGTTCAGGCACTACGAAGAGGCCATCCAGTGGGAAAAGAGGATTAACTAAGTGCTTGCCTTAATACAAAGGGTTTCCGAGGCAAGGGTAGAGGTTAATGGCACTGTTGTGGACAGTATTGGTAAAGGGGTACTGGTGTTTCTCTGCGTGCTAAAGGGTGACAGGGAGGAGGACCTTGATTACACTGCCAGGAAGGTGGCCAACCTCAGGATATTTGAGGATACTGAGGGCAGAATGAACCACTCATTAATCGATCTGGGCCTTGAGGCCCTTGTGGTTTCACAGTTTACCCTTGCGGCCCGTACACGAAAAGGTAATAGACCAAGCTTTGACGATGCCGAGGCACCAGAAAGGGCCAGGCAGATGTATGAGGCCTTTGTAAGCAAACTCAATAACCTTGGGATAAAAACCGCCCAGGGTGTCTTTGGTGCCATGATGAAGGTGCATCTGATAAATGATGGTCCTGTTACCATAATGGTTGATTCAAGAGAGAAAAGGAGGTCATAGATATGATACCACGTTATACCAGAGAGGAGATGGGAAGGCTCTGGACCCTTGAGAGTAAGTACCAGAAATGGCTTGAGGTGGAGATAGCGGTCTGTGAGGCATGGGCAGAGCTTGGGGAAATCCCGGAGGATGCCCTGAAAGTGATCAAAGAAAAGGCAGGCTTTGATGTAAACAGGATAGATGAGATAGAGCAGACCGTTAAACATGATGTAATAGCCTTTCTTACATCGGTGGCAGAGCATGTGGGGCCAGAGTCCCGTTACATTCATAAAGGGCTGACCTCTTCTGACATACTTGATACGGCCCTGGCCCTGCTCATGAGGGATGCCTGCGATATTATCATCAGCGATATAAAGGCTCTTCTTGAGGTACTCAAGGAACAGGCCCTCAGGTATAAAGAGACCCCCTGTATGGGTCGTAGTCACGGCGTGCATGCTGAGCCCATGACCTTTGGGCTCAAGTTTGCCCTCTGGTACGAGGATATGAAGCGCAACCTTAATCGTATGGAGCGGGCAAGGGAGATCATCTCGGTTGGAAAGCTCTCAGGTGCTGTCGGTACCTTCTCAAACATACCCACCGAGATAGAGGAAAAGGTCCTTACCAGACTGGGCCTTAAGCCCGAGCCAGTGGCCACTCAGGTGGTTCAGCGCGACCGCCATGCCGAGTATCTGCTAACCCTTTCACTGATTGCAGCCACTATCGAAAAGATAGCAGTAGAGATAAGACATCTACAGCGTACCGAGGTGCTTGAGGCAGAAGAGCCCTTTACAAAGGGGCAGAAGGGATCATCAGCAATGCCTCATAAGCGTAACCCTGTGGGGTGCGAAAACCTCTCCGGACTGGCCAGGGTGGTCAGGGCAAATGCACTGGCAGCCCTTGAGAATGTGGCCCTCTGGCACGAAAGAGACATTTCCCACTCATCTGTAGAAAGGGTAATAATCCCTGATAGCTCCATCCTGGTCGATTATATGCTGAACAGACTTCGGGGTATCCTGAAGGGACTTCATGTTTATCCAGAGCGCATGAAGGAAAACATGGGGCGCAGTTTTGGCCTTTACAACTCACAGCGGGTTTTGCTGGCACTTACTGAAAAGGGGCTTACCCGTGAGGAGGCCTATCAGCTTGTTCAACGAAATGCCATGCGAAGCTGGTCGGAGCGGCTTGATTTCAAGGATGTGTTAAAGCAGGACGAAGAGATTCGTAAATACCTCTCGGATGAGGAGATAGAAAAGATCTTTGACCTTGGTTATTACCTGAGGAATATTGATTTTATCTTTGAGAGGGTCTTTAAAGAGGGCTAAATCCCGGCTCCGAGCTTACCGATACATCTTAGTTTTTCGTAGCGTCTTTCAAGGAGCTCCTCAATGGGTAGTTCCTGAAGCTCTTTGAGGGTCTTGAGAACAGTTTTTTTCACCGTGTTTGCTGTTTCCTCCGGGGCTCGATGGGCACCACCTGAGGGCTCTTTAATAATACCATCTATTACTCCAAGCTCAAGCAGATCCGAGGCTGTGAGTTTAAGTGCGGCGGCTGCCTTTTCGTACTCCTGGGTGCCAATATCGCCATTTTTCTTCCACAGGATTGCCGCACAACCCTCGGGGGAAATGACCGAATAAATGGAGTTTTCGAGCATATAAAGCCTGTCGGCCACAGACAGGGCAAGGGCTCCACCACTGCCGCCTTCACCGATAACAATAGATATGATCTGGGTCCTGAGCCTTGACATCTCCATCAGGTTTTCAGCAATGGCACCTGCCTGGCCACGCTCTTCTGCGCCCACACCCGGATAGGCACCCGGGGTATCCACAAAGGTAAGCACTGGCTTTCTAAACTGCTCGGCCTGCTTCATCAGTCGGAGGGCCTTGCGGTATCCTTCGGGATGGGGCTGACCAAAGTTTCGTTTAATTCTCTCCTTGGTGCCACGGCCCTTTTGATGGCCGATTATATAGAAGGTCTGTCCATCTATCGAGCCAATGCCACCCACAATGGCAGGGTCGTCGCCGAATTTTCTATCGCCGTGAAGCTCTATAAACTCATCGGTTATCATTTTAATGTAATCAAGGGTGTAGGGCCTGTCAGGGTGTCTGGCAAGCTGGGTCTTTTGCCAGGGAGTGAGTTTACCAAATATATCACGGCGGAGCTTTTCAGCCTTTTTCTCCAGTTTTTCAAGCTCCTCGGCAGTCCGTGGGTCCTGCCCGTTACTCAGGCGTCTTAGCTCCTCTATCTTAAGCTCTATTTCCTGAAGTGGACGCTCAAAATCAAGATAAAACCTTACCATTTGAATACTCTTTCACGGCTCTTTTTTTACCATTCATTATACCATTTTGGCTGTTCTGGCGGCTCAGTGGAATAAGGGTAAAGGAGCCCTCTCCAACAAGCGAAATTAACTGGTCGATAAAGGCCATATCAGGTGCAACAGACATTTCAGTGGCTATAATGGTTTCATAATCAGGAAAGAGGATCCTGACATGCACCGGGCACTGCCCGGGGTAGCGTGTTAGCAGCGATTTCAGGGCACTTACAAAGTCTGCCTTCACCCTTTCCCTTTCAAAGACAAGCTCTAACCTGAAGGCACTACTGAATATGCCATCCTCAAGTGGCAATGCCTCACGAATAAGTAGCTTATTGCCCTTTTCCTCGTTTTTGTCAACCGTTGCACGAAGTACAACCATATTGTTCTTCTTAAGTAATGCAGAATGTTCGCTGTAAATATCAGGGAAGGCAATACACTCGATAAAGCCCTCTTCGTCCTCTATCTCAAGTATTGCCATTGTGGCTGATTTGTCCTTGGTTACCTTCCGTTTAACCGAGGTGATAATACCGGCAACCCTTATTTCGGCACCATCTTTTACATTTTCTATATTTGATGTCTTAACAATACCAGCAATATCCAGATAACGGGAGTATTTCTTGAGTGGATGCCCTGTTATGTAAAAACCCAGGGCCTCCTTCTCGAGGCTTAAAAGCTCATCAATGCTCCAGGGGGTTACCTCTTCTTCAAAGCCGCTGCCGTCACCATCTGAAGATCCAAAAAGAGAAGGCCCTGCTGGCTGTTTTCTTCCAAGCAGGTTATCAATTCGTTTAAGTGCTATGGCGCGTTTTAGCTCAGGAGTTTCTGCCTCTGGCACCAGCGAGTCGAAGGCCCCTGCCTTAACGAGGCTTTCAAGCACCTTGCGGTTTACCTTGCGAGAGTCTACCCTCTCCAGTAGATCCTCAATGGATTTGAAAGGGCCTTCCTTTCGTGCCTCAAGTATCTGCTCAACGGCAGATGAGCCAACGCCTTTAACTGCATCCAGACCAAACCTTATAGCACCACTGACCACCTTGAAGTTGCTACCACTTAAGTTTACATCTGGTGGCAGTATGTCTATACCCATGGCCTTACACTCGTTTATGAACATAACGATCTTCTCGGTCTTATCCTCCTCGGAAAGGTTGGCGGCAAGAAACTCGACCGGGAAATGGGCCTTTAGATAGGCGGTCTGGTAGGCAAGGTAGGCATAGGCTGCCGAATGTGACTTATTGAAACCGTACTCACCAAAAAAGGACATAAGCTCAAAGAGCCTGCGGGCCTTTTCCTCGCTAATGCCGTTTTTCACAGCACCCTTAACAAACTCCTCACCCATCTCGGCCATCTTGTCTTTGAGCTTTTTACCCATGGCCTTTCGGAGCACATCAGCCTGGCCCATGCTAAAGCCAGCCAGCTTGTTGGCTATACGCATTACCTGTTCCTGATAAAGGATAACCCCGTAGGTCTCATCCAGGATTTCCTTAAGCTGGGGAATCTCGTATTTAACCTCTATCTCACCCTTTTTCCCTTTGATGAAGTTGTCCACCATGCCGCTTCCAAGAGGGCCTGGCCTGTAAAGGGCAACAAGGGCAATAAGGTCTTCAAATCGGTTAGGTTGCATCTTTATCAGGATTTCTCTCATTCCAGAGCTTTCAAGCTGGAACACACCGGTAGTGCGGCCGGCTGAAAGCAACTGATAGGTCTTTTCATCATCCATGGGGATGTGGTTTATGTCGAAGTCTTTACCCGATTCCTTTATATATTTAAGGGTTCGCTCGATAACGGTGAGGGTTTTCAGCCCAAGGAAGTCGAACTTTAACAGACCGATTGCCTCTACCGATTTCATGTCGAACTGGGTAGTAATGGTTTCTTCAGAAGGGTTTTTATACAATGGAGTGTAATCGGTAAGTGGTGTGGGTGAGATAACCACGCCCGCAGCATGGGTTGATGCATGACGACTCAGGCCTTCTAATCGTTGGGCTATATCAAGGAGCTCTTTTATTTCAGGGTCTTCATCATAGGCCTTCTTCAGCGATGGCTCAAGTTCAAGGGCCTTCTGTATGGTAACATTAGGCCCTGCCGGTACCATCTTGGCAATCTCATCCACCCTTGAATATGGTATCTCAAGCACCCTGCCCACATCTCTAATTACTGCACGGGCAGCCATGGTACCAAAGGTGATAATCTGGGCCACATGGTCTTTACCGTATTTTTCCTCCACATACTGGATGACCTCGCCACGACGGTCCTTACAGAAATCCACATCAATGTCTGGCATGCTTATACGTTCAGGGTTAAGAAATCGTTCAAACAGCAGGTTGTATTTAATTGGATCGATGTCAGTAATATCCAGGCAATAGGCAACCAGTGAGCCTGCAGCAGAGCCCCTTCCAGGGCCAACCGGTATTCCCCGTTTTCTGGCAAAGTTAATAAAGTCCCAGACAATAAGAAAATAAGAGGCAAACCCCATATTGAATATCACACCAAGTTCGTACTCAAGCCTTTCTCTGTAGTGCTCTGGTGCGTTTGGGCCTACCTTACGGTGAAGTCCCTCATAGACCAGTTCCCGGAGATATTCTTCAGGGGTCTTTCCTGGCTCGAGCCTGTATTTTGGAAGCATGTATTTACCAAGGGTAAACTTCAGGTTGCAACGCTCGGCTATCTGTCTTGTATTCAGCACTGCCTCGGGTATTTCCTTGAAGGCGGCCATCATCTCATCAGGGCTTTTAAAATAAAGCTGGTCTGTCTCGAACCGCATACGGTCTTCAGTGCGAAGGGTCTTGCCAGTCTGGATACACAGCAGTATGTCGTGGGCTCGGGCATCGCTACGGTTAAGGTAGTGGCAGTCGTTGGTGGCCACCAGCGGGATGTGTAACTCCTTTGAAAGCTGATAAAGCCTTTTGTTTGCCTCCTCCTGGTCCTTCAGGCCATTTGCCTGAACCTCTAAGTAGAAGTTTTCCGGACCAAGAATGTGTTTGTACCTAAGGGCCGCCTCTCTGGCCTTATCCCAGTCATCCTGCATCAGATAGTAGGGCACCTCGCCATGCATGCAGGAGCTAAGGCCAATAAGCCCGCCACTGTACTGCTCAAGAAGATCAAGGTCTATGCGTGGTTTGTAGTAAAAGCCTTCAAGGTATGCCTTGCTCACCAGGGTTACAAGATTGCGATACCCGTTGAGGTCCTTTGCAAGAAGCACAAGGTGAAAGGCGTTTTCTGATTTTGCATTCTTGTCTTTAATGTGTCTGCCCTTTGGGGCAACATAGACCTCGCACCCAATGATAGGTTTAAGGCCTTCCTTTTCTGCTGCTCTGTAAAACTCGATTGCTCCAAAAAGATTGCCATGATCAGTTATGGCAACAGCAGGCATCCGAAATTCGGCAGCCTTTTTAACCAGCTCGGTTATCTTTATTGCTCCATCAAGCAGGCTGTACTCTGTATGTAAATGGAGGGGAACATAATCAGCATGTTTCATAGCTTAATATTAACCTATTGTTAGATATTTCTTCCATACTTGAGCAGGCCCTTGCTGATTCCCATATTCAGGGCTGGCTGGACAAACAGATATGGGTTTTCCTGAAAGGGTATCAGCACAAGATCTATGTTTTTTACCGAGGGTTTGACATCCCTGTAAGTGTCTATCATGGTTTTTCTGGGCTTTGCAATCTCAAATAAAAGGGCCAAAATCATTTCAGAGGCCTCCTCTGGTGGAAGTGTTATAGTGTAGATATCCTCTTTTGGTACAGTGGTTGCAGGTTCAGCCTCTGGCTGATTTACTGTAGCGATTTTAGCAATGTTAAGGTAACGTTCGGGCTGAAACTTAAAGGCTGGCAACCAGAAATAAAATTCCCTTTCCTGCCATTCCGTTTTTGGAACCCTTGGTAGATTTGCAAATCTTATGAGATGGATATAGTTTTCAAGCTCAATGGGTGGTACATCCGCCTTTATCCTCCAGAAGGGCAGGTACAGCGAACACTGGCCCTTTGTCCGAACCATCATAAAATCAATTTTTCTGAGAGACCCTTCTGAAGAAGACCAGGCACTATTACAGTTACGACAATAAAGAACCAGCGAGTCCCTTTCACCGTAGAGGTCCCAGCCACACTCTGGACAGATAGCAGCCAGGAAACTAAGCCCCCAGTTTTCAGGCTTATTAACCCCAACATCCATTAACTCGGGCCTACCCGGCAGGGGGATTCTGGTTATTGCATCATGTATGTTTGAGCCCTTGATGTAATAGGGCTGAAATACAAGAGATCTGCTTTCACCAATGTAGCACTGATAAAGGGTATCTCTGACTGAGCCTGCCTCTTGCATGACACTTAGGTTTTCTGCATATAAGAGCCTTTCCTGAATAACGGGAAATATCTCCTTAAAGGACATGGGGGTTAAGCAGAAATGAGGTGTTTCAGGTGTTAGATACCTCAGCAAAAGGCTCTGGGTCCTGAGCCCCAGGCTTTTAGGAAAGCCCTTTAAAGGGACTGCAAGAAAAGAGGTATCAATAAGCCTTGCCTCGGTTGTGCCCTTTTTTATATTTAACGATATACCTTTAAACCTCCAGTAGGGTACAAGAATAAGCTCCTCTGATAGTTTGTCACCTGGAGGTATCCAGTATCTGAACTCGCCGATAGCTGTTATGTACAGCCTGACCCTGCAGTAAGGGCAACCAAAGAGCCTTACGGTTTCATCAAGCTTAACAGGCCCACCACACTGGGGACATTCAAGGGTTACATTAAGGTTCATCTGCTAAAGCCTTTGTCCGCAGTTGTTACAAAAGACAGCTTCTGGAAGATTCTCGGCACTACAATGAGGACAGATTTTCTTTTGCGTAGCCCTGTCAGAGAGATTAAAGCCGCAACGAATACAAAACCGCGCATGGGGAGGAAGGTTTTTCCCGCAGTTTGGACACTGCTGAAACACAACTATCTGATGACCACAGTATGGACAGAACTTGGCATCTCCTGGTATCTGATTGCCACACTCCGGGCAAGCCTGAGTAATGGTTTGTTTTTGTGCTAACATTCCTCCAAAAAAAGAGGGCATCATGAAACCAAGCCCCATAGCCATTGCATTGGAGGCATCAGATGGGTTTTCCGAGGCCTTTTCCATGGCCATGGCCGCCTTCATCTTCAACAGGCTATCAAGGTCTTTTAAGACAGAAAGCCGTCCCATATCGTCTATCGCCTTCTGCACATCAGGTGGAGGGGTTATGGAGTTTATATACAGGTTTTTAAGTGAAAGGCCATAATGGGAAAAGTCTTCTCTAAGCCTCCTGGTCAGCCCCTCTGCAAGTTCATCGTAACGACCAGGGAGGTTTAAGATGCTGTCAAGATGTTCTCCAAGGTAGTCATTGAATCTTGATACAATTACCCGGCTGAGATACTCCTCTATTTCATCGGTAGTGTATATTCCCTGAGTACCCACAATTGAGTTTATAAAGAGAACAGGCTGTACAACCTGTATGTCAAAGATTCCAAATGCCCTGAGCCTGACCAGTCCGAGTTCGTCGTCTCTGAAGGCAACGGGATCGCGTGTTCCCCATTTGAGGTTTGTAAAGACCTTCATATTCGTAAAATAGACTTCTGCCCTGAGTGGGCTTTTCATTGCCCAGGGTGTACTGAGAACCTTTGTAAGTATGGGGATGTTTGCGGTTACAAGTGTGTGTCTGCCCGGGCCGAAAGCATCGTAGGCCTTTCCCTGATAAAAAAGCACAGCGGCCTGACTTTCTCTGACCGTCAGTTGTGCACCAAGCTTGATCTCTCCAGAGCCTGCCTCGGGTATACGATGAACAAGCTCATTACCTCTGTCGTCAAACCATTCAATTACCTCAAGGAAAATCAGATTGTTTGTACCCATTATATCCTCCAAAAAGGTAACTACTAAGCTTAATATTACCGTATACTAAGGTGGGGTTACAAGTTTCAATTGAAAATGATGGCAAAAATGTATATAATTTTTTAAGCAGTCCCGATCAGGAGGGAAGGGTTGAGGATTAAAATTAAGTTTATCCACTCGGGGCGGATAATAGTACCCTTTGCTTATAACGAGGCAATCCAGGGCTGGATTTATAGAAACTTAAAGAGACCTCTTGCTGATTTTCTTCATGACCAGGGCTTTATTGTTGGTAAAAGAAGGTTTAAGCTTTTTACATTCTCAAGACTGCTTGGAAAGATAAAAGTTAAAAATGAGGCCTTTGAAGTAGGCTCTCCATTTTATTTGATAGTATCCTCTCCATATAACGAAATACTTCAGAGCCTGGCAGAAAACCTTTTGAAAAAGCCAGAGGTGGAGATCGCCGGACAGAGGCTTTTCATTGAATCGATTTCAGTAGAGTTCACTCCGGAGCTTAACGGAGAGACCGAAATAAAGATGCTTTCACCCGTAACAGTGTATAGCACCCTTTTAACAGGCAATGGTCGAAAGAAGACCTATTACTACAGTCCACTCGAGAATGAGTTTGCCCAGTTGTTAAAAGAAAACCTGCTAAAGAAATTCAGGGCCTTTTATCAGAAAGAACCAGAAAGCGCAGACTTCAGCATAGAGCCTGTAAGGGTCTCTAAGAAGGACGAAAAGATAGTAACCTACAAGGGCTTCATCATCAAGGGCTGGATGGGCCGATACAGATTAGCCGGCACACCAGAACTCCTCCGCCTCGCCTACGAGGCCGGCCTTGGTGCCAAAAATTCACAGGGGTTTGGGTGTTTTGAGGTGGTGGGGAGGTGAAGAATGGGTAAAGTTGAGGTAAAAGTAAAGTTTGAGACTATTACTCCTTTGTGGACAGGAGATGCCTGGATGGAGAATAGAGAAATCAGACCTTCAGCAATTTTAGGAAGTTTGAGGTTCTGGTTTGAGGTAATTTGTTATTTTAGTGGAATAGTAAATGAAATTGATTTTGATAAAAATAAAGGAAGGTTTGAAAAAGAGGTTAAGCAGAATGAATTTAGAGACTTTTTTAAAACTCATGGAAGTACTTTTAAATGTAAAATTGATGCACTTCTAAAACAGGGTATTCCTGTTTCAGCAATAGTTTTTGGCACTACTGGATGGGGTAGTTTAATCAAGATAAAAGAAATAAATTACTTAGAAAATTATAGTTTTGGAAATTCTTTAAATTTACCTCGCAGGATATGCATATCTAAAAATAATTCAGAAGTTAAAGAAGGCAAAGAATGTCCAAAAAAGAGCAACGAAGATTGGTCAGTGTTTTATTTTGGAATACCGTATTTCTGGGGCAGTTTTCAGGCTAATTTTACAGTTGAAGAAGAAATTTTAAAAAGTATTTTTTATCCGCTTTTAGTTTTTATGGATAGATACGGTTATTGGGGTGGAAAATGGAATATGGGGTATGGTCGGTTAAAGGTTAGTGAAATTCAAAGAGATAATAAGACGATAGATAATTGGAAGAGAGAAGAATTAAA
>JAADIE010000075.1 GCA_013151495.1 Nitrospirota bacterium
TTTTTCACCTCTTCGGCAGCCTCAATAAGTTTGTTTAAAGGTTTTTCATATCTTCTGGAAATAAAGAATGCTGTAATACCAGAGACAATAAAGGCCAGAAATATAAATACATAGAAACGGTTATCGATCGTATCGTAAATATGATCTACGGTATCATAGAAGTCAATTCGTCTATCTTCAAGGGCAAGCATATCCTTCTGAACATTAGTAATTACATCCTTTTTAACACCATAATAGAAGGGAACCAGAAGAAGCAGGTTGAGAAAGACAAATATAATTATGAATCTGGTGAATATTTTAAATTTCACAATATTTTATTATAACAAAAGAGATGCTCGATCCAAAGATGGTGAAATATACAACCCATTTATGCTACTCTAAAAGTATACATTTTTTGAAAGGAGAAGGTTATGGCACAGGCAAAAACCGGAGACAAAGTAAGGGTCCATTATAGTGGATTCTTAGAAGACGGCACAGTGTTTGACAGCTCTCTTGATCGTGACCCTTTAGAGTTTACCCTTGGCGAGGGCATGGTCATAAAGGGCTTTGAGGATGCTGTGCTTGGAATGAGCGTAGGTGAAACAAAGACAATCTCAATTTCCTCTGACGAGGCCTACGGTCCATACAGAGAAGACCTCGTTGCAGTGGTTGAAAGAAGTATGGTACCGCCTGATATAGATCCTAAGGTTGGCCTTGTATTACAACTGAGAACACCTGATGGCTCTATAACTGATGTGGTTGTAACAGAGGTTAATGACAATACCATTACCCTCGATGCAAACCATCCACTTGCAGGAAAGGATCTTATTTTTGAGATCAAGCTTGTAGAGATTCTTTAATCAATGAGCAGGTCTTATGTTAAAGACCTGCTCCCATCCCATTATGCTTTGTATATCAAAGGGCAAGATAGTCTTTTACAGGCTTTTTGATATTGCCTCAGAAATCGAAATTAACAAAATTGAAAAGAAGGCCGTAAAAGGCATAAAAAGGTTACATCTGTCGAAACAGCCCTACATGGAGGCCCTTCAGTTTACTAACCCTCCAATTTCGCTGGATTTAAAGTCCTTCAGGGCCACCTTTAATCAAAAACCTATGCCCGTTGATGTGGTAGCCAAACTCTATGATTTTGGCGTACTCTCTCTTGCCTTTTTTATAAATCTCCCAGAGGGATTTACCTTCAAAGAACTTGAAGATACTGCATACTTTATCGACAAAAAAAAGCCTCTTGATAAAAAGGCCCTTGATTATGTTTATGAAATCCTTAACACCTTTTCAGACTCTATCATAGAGCCTGGAATTAAGGAGGAATTTACTGAGGACTATACGGTTTACTTTATAGAAAAGCTCAGTAGCCCTGTAACTGCAGAAGAATTTCTGAAGCATTACAATCCGGCAAAGCTACTGCTTAATGAAACCAGGGAGCTAAGCAGGTTTACAATTGAAGAAACACTGAAATACCGTTTCAGTTATTATCCGGATGATCTTGTGATTGTTCATCTTGACAATGCCTTTGTTATTGAGCCATCTGGAAGCTCGGACCTGCTTGATCTACTTGAGTTTGCTAATGCCCAGATACTGGAACTCAGATACTACGACAATTACCTGGATAATGAACTGAATCTCATCTACAAGGAGCTTTCTAAAAGATCTGGTATCTCCATCCTCAGTTTAAGAGAGCACGAAAAGCTTGCAAGAAGACTCACAGAAACTGTTACAGATCTAACAGAGGTCACCGAAAAGGTAAATAACGCCCTGAAAGTTACTGAGGATGTATATTATGCAAAGATTTACAGAACCGCAATGAACCTTCTAAGAAGCAAGGACTGGGAAGACAGCATAGACAACAAGCTTCAGGTTGTAATCAACACCCACAAAATGTTATACGATGAGATATCTACCAAGAGAGAACAACTACTGGAGCTCGGGATTTTTCTTCTGATTATTATAGAGATATTCCTGGCCCTAACAGGAATATGGTAACTGGCATGTACTATTATCTTATATACATGCCATAGAGACTGTATATAAAATGTCCTTTAATTGTGAGGGCTTCCTCCTTCCATTTTTCTGGCAGCGGCCAGTAAGGTGCCCCTTCTTTAAGAGCCCTCATCGCAGCCTCATCAAGCTCAGGATAGCCTGAGGTTCTGAGGAGTTTTACCTCACCAAGACTGCCATCCTTTCTTATTGTAAACAGGATCCACAGGTCACCATAAATACCCCTTCTTATTGCCTCAGGTGGATAGACCCATATACTTTCTATCCTCTCCTTCAGTTTCATCATGTAGCTATAATACTTCAAATCTCGTGTATTGAATGTTATACCCCCTTCTTTGGGGGGTGGACTCCGCTTTACATAATTTTTAGCAATTCCACCAATTATATCTTTATCCAGGAGTTCCCTGCCCGATGGTATTCTGACAGCACCACCCTTGTGGGGTATGCCAGATTCTGTAGATTCCTCTCTATGCCTTTTAAGAACAGGGCTTTCTATCATACCTTGTTCGGTCTTCTTTTGTTCAAGGGATTCAGTTGATAGCTGTGCTTTTTTTGTCTCTTTAGAAGGTTCAACTTTTTTAATTGCCTCTGTTTTTTCTTTTATCTTGGTGGCAGGTTCAGGTTTCATGGTCTCTTTGGTGCTTTTCTTCGTAGGTGGTTCAGTCTTTGATGTTTTAGCTGTCTTCCTTGTCTTTTTCTTAAGCATGGGAGGCTTCTTTAATTCAGGCCCGGGCCTGGGTCGTTGCACAGGCTTTACTATCGGGCCCTTTTCTGGCTCAATTAACCTTGCAATTATTTCCCTGTGTTTATCCTCTGTTTCAGGTAATAAAAAGGGGGTCTTCGAGATGAGATAAAAAAACAACAGATGCAATAACAGTGATACTACAAAGGCCTTTCTGAGGCTCAATTGAGGAACTTCCCTAACTGTTTTATAAAACTAATTAAAGTGCCCCGGCTTTGTTCCTTATTGAGCCAAAGCCGCATGGAAAGGTCCTGTATATCCTGGTTTGAAAAGACCTCTATCAATCTCTCTGCGTTTTCATCACTGCGAAAGAAAAAGTACTGTAAAAGCTTCATGAACCTAAAGCGTGATTGAAATCGACCCTTCCATAGTTTTTTATACAGTGAGAGTTTGTTGTTTATAATACTTTCAGCGGCATACTCGGCTGATTTCATTGCATAATAAATGCCTTCAAAGGTCATAGGCATTACCTGAGCCGCTGCATCTCCTACAAAAAGGACCCTTTTATATCTAAACAATTTGCCATCCCAGAGTGGTACCTTATAACCCCTTAATCTGGTATTTTCAGAAATTATGTCACCTCTTCTTTTTAAAAACTCCTCAAAGTATCTTGTAGCCCTTTTTGGCTCTATAGTTCCAGTGCCTACTGAACTTTTATCTACTCCTGGAAAGACCCAGGAATAAAACATGGGAGCATGTTTTCTGCTAAACCAGAATTCGCAGGAATCAGTATGAATCGATCTATACCTTCCTGATAATGTATAAACAGTATCTACAGGTTTAATTCCTAATAGCCTTCTTACAGTAGAGTTTACACCATCGGCAGCTATCAGATAATCAGCCTTTATTTCTTTCTTACCTTGCCCTGTATTTATAATAGCCTTTATAGTTTTATCAACTGTTAATCCTGTTAATGTACCTTCTACCATTATTGAACCTGCCCTTTCTGCAAGCCCTCTCAGTCGTGCATCAAACTTCATCCTGTCAATAGTCCGCAATTCACCACCTTTTAGCATTATCTCAAGCCTTTTGCCACTTGGAGAAACAATAGAGATCCTCCTAATGGCTCTGTAGGGTAAATCATCCGGAATTGAAAACTCCTTAAATAATATCGAGGGAACACCTCCACCGCAGGGTTTCCTGTGCGAGATATCCCTTTCAACCAAGCATACATCAATACTGTTTTCAGCAAGTCTTCTTGCTGCAGTTGCTCCTGCTGGACCACCACCTACTACAATAACTTTAACTCTATCAGGGAACATATCTCTTGACTTGGCCAGGGCCTCCTTTTATGAGGTTTCAGGTGTTCTTACTGTTAATACTGCACATTCGGCATACTTTACCACCTTTTCTGCAGTACTTCCAAAAAACAGCCTGTCGAGTCCCTTTCTGCCATAAGTGGCCATAACGATCATATCAATTCCGTTGTTTTTTGCATAATTTATTATTTCTTCATAAGGTATGCCCCTTAGTATTTCATAATGGATATTTTCCATACCTCTTAGCTCTTCGAGGTATGCCCTTTTTATCTCCTTTTCAGCCTCTTCGTGCATACTTTTGAAGAGTTCATCTATGGCCACATGGGGTACATAAAGGCCAGATGCCTTTGTTACATCATGGATTACATGGATGATGTGCAGTTCAGCATTGTACTTTTTTGCAAGGTCTGCAGCATAGGGAATTGCCTTCTTAGAGCCCTCCATAAAATCGGTCGGAAAAAGGATCTTCTCAATCTTCATCAGATACCTCCTTTAAAAATTTTGCCGCATCCTCAGGGGATGTGGTTAATGTATACATACCAGAGCCAAGTTCAAAACCAGTAAGCCTTCTTACCCTTGGCATTATCTCAATATGCCAGTGAAAGTCCTCACCAAGGGTATGCCATTGGGCCCTTTTGGGAATCTTGCTGGGTGCAGAATGAAATACATAATTATATGGAGGATTGTTAAGTACTCTTCTCAGTCTTTTTATAACCGATTTCATTACAGCCGACAGATCCTTTATCTCTTCCTCTGTAATATCTCTGAAATAACAATTGTGCCTCTTTGGGAGTATCCATATCTCAAAAGGAAAACGGGCAGCAAAGGGACAGAAGGCAATGAAATGCTCTGTTTCTTTGACAATTCTTTGATTGAATCTAACTTCCTCTCTCATAATATCACAGAAAATGCATCTTTCCTTGTATCCGTAATAGTCCTTTGCTCCATCAAGTTCTTCTTTGATTCTTTTTGGAATAATCGGTGTAGCAGTAATAAAGGAGTGAGCATGGCCGCATTGATCACCAGAGAGGGCACCACAGTTTTTATGTATCATGATATACCTTATTCTATCGTCTGCCTCAAGATCTGCAAATCTTGATAAATAGGCCCTTATCACTCTTTCCATCTGATCAGCACCCATGTCCTCTGGTGCCACCTTATGCTCTGGAGACTCGATTACTACCTCGGAAACACCAAAGGAGTTCATCATGTCGTACATGCCAACTCCACGTCTTCCAAGCTGTCCTTTCAAGGAAAAGATAGACTCATCTGTCCTGAGGACCCTGACCATCTTTCTGCCATCACTTTCAAAGGAGAGAACCTCTTCAGCCTCTCCCTCTAACTTACATAACATACAACTACCTTCAACAGGCTGTTCCTGGGGTGGTCGGTATTTGTCTGGACTCATTGATTCCTTGAACACAACCACCCATCTGCCAAGTAAGGGTTCCCTTCTTAATTCGTTCATCCCAAGCTCCTCTTAAGAATAAAACTCAAGCCCTTCAGGGTTAAATCCGGCTCCAGGGCATAAGAAAAGTCCAGGTACTCACTCGATATTCCTGAAAGCCCCCCTGTAATAATAATGTTACACTTTCCAATCGACTTCTCTATCTCATCTACAAACCTTCTTACAGCACCTGCAGTGCCATAAACCACACCTGACATTATACTACTTTTTGTATCCTTACCAAAAGGTAACTCCGGTCTGTAGGGCCTGAGCTCTGGTAGCCTTGAGGTCATCTCCGAAAGTGCCCTTAACATGGTTTTTATACCTGGCATTATATGGCCACCGATAATTTCAGCTTTACTTGTAACAACGGTGGTAGTGGTAGCGGTACCAAAGTCCACAACTATTGCATTCTGTCTGTACATCTCATAGGCTGCCACTGCGTTTGCTATTCTGTCTGGCCCTAAAAGCTCTGGTCTATCAAGCCTTATTGTTAGTCCGGTATCAGTGGTGCTGTTAAGCACAACTGGTTTAATCCCCAGCTTTTCCTTTACCAGATTGCCAATTAATAAAGTAACTTCATCTACTACCGAGGATATAATGCTACCCTGTATTATCGTCCTTTCTCTTAAAGCAGCTATTATATCTCGATGACTCACAATGTCAGCCGTATCAGCACTCTGAAGATACAGAGAGTCATCCTGAAACAGGCCAAACTTTACAGTTGAGTTTCCTATGTCTATACAAAGCAGGTTCATTGTTCTATCTGATATGTACTATATCAGCTGTACTTATGGTTACCCTGTCACCACTAAAGGCATCTCTGACAATCAGGTGACCTTTGCTGTCTATATCCTCAGCCAGGCCCTCAAACTCATAATTACCTGTTATTACCTTCACCCTGGCTCCAATTGTTCGTGTCCTTTCCTTCCACATCTTTGTAATCCTGTCTGGCTCAGACAATAAATAAAGGTCTTTAAGAATTGTACCGGTAATACCGGCAATCAATGAATCCCTTTTATAATCCCTTGCTGTCTCTGCCCGAAGGCTGGTCCAGACCAGATCGGTTTGCCTCTGTATCTCCTCTTTGTCGGAGTTCACATTCAACCCTATTCCAATCACAAAAAACTCTGGTTTGCCAGCAGAGTACAGGCTTTCAGTTAATATACCACCAAGCTTTTTATCCTCCCAGTAAAGGTCGTTTGGCCATTTTATCCATAAATGCCCTAAAGATTCTTTTACTGTCTCTCCTATCACCTGCCAGACACAGACTGCAGAGTACAGAGTAATCAGTTCAGGATATAAAACCATAGCATTCAACTTTAGAACCAGACTCATATAGATATTACTATTGGCCGGTGAGTACCAGTGACGGCCCATTCTGCCCCTGCCAGCAGTCTGCTTGTTGGCCACAACCAAAATAGGACGCTTAAAAGCCTCTCTTGCAAGCTCTGAAGCTATTGAGTTGGTTGAATTTACCTCTTCATAAATGTAAGTATCTATTGGTTCAATTTCTTCCAAATAGTGTTCGAGGGATTGTAAATCTTTCGGCAATGATTCTCTTGAACCTTGGGGTGTATATAAGGTCATAGACATCCTCTTTATCAGGAAAAAGCTTTAATACTGCCTTTTTTGTTGTCTCCATAAGATTTAATGCCTCAGCCATAGTAAGGTCAGACTGCATCAGTATGGCCTGTGTAAGATCCACAAGGAACCTGAGACGCTTCATCTTTTTGTTTTCCTCTTCCAGAGGGTCCATCATTTCTCTTTACCCTCCCACTGACACTCCTTATACAATACGCACTCTTTGCACAAAGGCCTTCTTGCCTTACATACCCTTCTACCATGAAGTATCATGGCAAGTGTGAAGTCGGTCCATTTGTCTTTGGGAATCTTTTTCATTAAGTCCTGCTCTATCTTGTCGGGTTTTTCCTCCTGTGTTAGGCCCAGCCGTCTGCTAACCCTTTGCACATGGGTGTCAACCGCAATTGCTGGCTTTTTAAAGGCAACACCAAGCACAAGATTTGCAGTCTTTCTACCAACACCCGAAAGTGTAACAAGATCATCCAGATTATCTGGTACCCTGCCACCAAATCGCTCTACCAGATCCTTACAACAGGAGATTATCTGTCGCGCCTTGTTTTTATAAAAGCCTGTAGGTTTGATCTCCTTTTCAAACTCAGCCTGGTTTGCCCTTGCATAATCCTCTGCTTTCCGGTACTTTTTGAATAACTCCCTGGTGACCTCGTTGACCCTCTGGTCTGTACACTGTGCTGAAAGTATGGTTGCCACCAGGAGCTCAAGGGCATTTGAATGGTTGAGCTCTATCTCTGGCTCTGGATAGGCCTGAAGTAACTTTTTAACTATCTGCTTTGCTGAAGACATCCTTAAAGAGGCTATTCCTCCTTTAAAATCACCACTTCGATCTTTCCCTTCAAGGATGAGGCAAACCTCTCGGCATCCGATTCTGTTCCAACAATCTTTCCAAAGTGCATGGGTATGGCCAGCTTTGGCTTGATATCCAGGGCTGCCTGAACAGCCTCATCTGCTGTCATCACATAGGTACCACTTACTGGCAGGAGGGCAATATCCACATCTTTGAAATCCTTCATCTCGGGTATATAATCGGTATCGCCAGCAATGTAAATCCTTTTACCATCCACTTCAAAGATGTAACCAACCCAGCCCTTTTCCTTTGGATGAAACTCCTTATTTGTGTTATAAGCCGGAACTGCCTCGATCTTTACACCTTTTACCTCAATAGAATCACCCGGTTTTACGGTCCTGATATTACCGGATAGCTTGTGTGCACAATCTGGTGTGGCCACGATCACCGTGTCTTCAGTCTGAATCATCTTTACATCCTCAGGCGAGCAGTGATCGAAATGTTCATGGGTAATCAGGATAATATCTGCCCTGTCTGACTTTTTTAACTTAAATGGATCGGTAAATACCGTTACATCCTTTCCCTGAATCTTGAATACATCATGCCCAAGCCAGTGAATATTCTCTACCATCCCTTTTACCTCCTTTGTAGCTGTATATGATTTAAAGGGCGAAACCAATAAAAGCAGTGCAAAGATAAACAGTAAAACCCTCATCTTAAAAACCCCCTCTAAAAATTATATCATATGTTAAATATCATCCCCAATGCGGTGGACCTTGAGAAGATCGGTTTTGCCCTTTTTCCCTACAACAGGTGAGCCAGATATAATTACCACCACATCCCCTTTTTTAGCAATGGAGTGTTTTGAAAGGGCTGCATCAACCTCTTTTATCATCTCATCTGTACCCTCAAACTGTCTTGTCAAAAATGGCCTGACTCCCCAGTAAAGGGACATGAGCCTCATCACTTTCTCCTCAGGTGTAAAGGCCACAATTGGCACCCTGGGTCTACACTTTGAAACAAGCAATGCAGTGTAACCCGACCTTGTAAAGGCGACTATACATTTTGCCTTCAGATCCTGTGCTGCCCTTACAGCTGCATCTGCTACCGCAAAACTGATACGGCTTTCCGGTCTTACCCTGCTTATGTGAAGATGTGAAAGCTGTTCATAGGTAAGGTAACGCTTCTCTGCAGACCTGATTATTCTCTTCATCATCCTTACGGCCTCAACCGGGTACTGTCCGGTAGAGGTTTCGGCTGAGAGCATCAATGCATCAGCCCCATCAAACACGGCATTGGCTACATCGGTAGCCTCTGCCCTGGTGGGCCTTGTATGCTCTCGCATCGACTCAAGCATCTGGGTAGCAATAATCACCACCTTACCCTCTTCATTTGCCATCCTGACCAGGTCTTTCTGGATTATCGGCACCTCCTCAGGTGGAATCTCTACTCCCAGATCACCCCTTGCCACCATGATACCATCGGATACCCTGATTATCTCGCTTATATCATTTAAGGCCTCAGGGCGCTCTATCTTTGCAATTACAGGTATGTTCTGTCCCTTTTCTGAAAGCCACCTTTTTATCTGTTTGATCTCACTGGCTCTCATTACAAAAGACATGGCAACATAGTCGATACCTAATGACAGGCCAAACTCCAGGTCGGCCCTGTCCTTGTCTGTAAAGGGTTTCAATGAAATCTTAGACTCTGGCAGGTTTACCCCCTTTCGGCTTTTAAGCACACCTGCCTCTTTTACCCTTGCCTCAAGATAATCCCGCCCCTTCTTCACAACCGTGAGCACAATCACACCATCATCAATTAGTATCCTCTGCCCCTTTTTTACATCCCTTAGTAATGCAGGGTAAGAGATATAGATCACCCTATCTGTGGTAATTGCCTCACCCTGCTTAATCAGTACTTTCTGGCCATTCCTTAGCTTAACAGCTCCATTTAGAACATCCGTCACTCTTATCTTTATTCCCTGAAGGTCCTCGAGGACCGCTACCGGTTTTTCAACCAATTTGGCAGTCTCATGAATTGTTGAAAACATCATTGCATGGTCTTCATGGCTTCCATGAGAGAAATTCAATCTGGCAACATTCATTCCCTCCCTGATCATCCTTTTGAGAATACTCTGAGAATAAGAAGCTGGTCCAATGGTACAGACGATCTTTGCAAAGGAAAAACCCTTCATCATAACCCCCTTTGAAAAACTCTAAGAGTCCTCTTTCAGAAGCTCCCTGGAGATATTAATCCGCCCATCATCGTATCTTACAAGGGTATGATAAAAACAGGAGGCCTTTTCCTTGAAATCCGATCTATAGTGGGCACCAATACTGCAACGCCTTTGTATAGCTGACTCGGTAACCACCTCTGCGGTGTTTATCATATTCTTAAGCTCAAGTTCTTGACGAGTCAGATAGTTCTTTTCAGTTATTGGTCTGAGCCTTTCAAGTTCTTTACGGGCTATCGAAAGGGACTCGTTACATCGTATAATACCTACTCTTTCCCACATTACCCTTCTTAATCTGGTCCTGACATCTGCTATCTCCTCTATGTTACCAAAGCTATCAATGCTTTCAGCTACCAGCACATCCTTCAGGTCTGTCTCTTTTAGTGCCTCCTCCACCGCAGCCCTACCTGCCCTTGCCCCGTATACAAGCCCTTCAAGCAAACTGTTGCTTGCCAGCCTGTTGGCACCATGCACGCCAGTACATGCCACCTCGCCGGCTGCAAACAACCCCTTTATCGAGGTTCGGCCCATTGTATCTGTTTTAACCCCTCCCATTGTGTAATGGGCAGCTGGAGACACTGGTATACGATCCCTTGTAATATCAAGATCATACATCAAACATGTACGATATATCCTGGGGAAACGCCTCTTCAGGAATGCCCCGTCAAGATGTGTCAGGTCAAGATAGACATGGGTGCTTTTAGTTTTAACCATCTCAGAAATAATAGCCCTGGAAACCACATCCCGTGGTGCCAGTTCTTGATCAGGATGATATCGCTCCATGAATCTTTCGCCATAGATGTTTCTTAGAACACCTCCCTCTCCTCTCATTGCCTCACTTAACAGAAACTGAGGCGCACCTGGTGCATACAGCACGGTTGGATGAAACTGAATAAACTCCATATCCTCGAGCACTGCCCCGGCCCTTAGCGCCATAGCCATACCATCAGCAGTGGCCACCGATGGGTTTGTGGTTCTGGCAAATATCTGGCCACCTCCACCAGTGGCCAGGACCGTTGCCCGTGCAACAATCCTTAAAAGTCTCTTTTTATGAACCACATAGGCACCGCAACATTTACCATTTTTGACTATCAGCTCCATCCCCATTGAAAAGGGCATACGTTTAATATTTTCAAACTGTTTAACCCTGTTGATCAGTACACGCTCAATCTCTTTCCCTGTAGAATCACCATGGGCATGAAGCACCCTTTTGCGGGTATGAGCAGCCTCTAAAGTAAAATCAAGCTTTGTGCCCTTTTTGTCGAACTCTGCCCCCCATCTTATAAGCTCCAGAATCCTTTCTGGCCCCTCCTCAACCAGTACCCTTACAGCCTCTTCACGACAAAGGCCATCACCGGCCTTTATGGTATCCTCAAAATGGATTCCGACCCTGTCTTCATCACTCAGGGCAACTGCAACACCCCCCTGGGCATATTCGGTACTGGACTCTGCCACCTCATCCTTGGTAACAACCCAGACATCACCTGCCCTGGCAAGCTCAACTGCTGCCCTTAAACCAGCAACTCCACTTCCAATAACAAGAAAATCTGTAATAAGTGTTTCCATAAAATTGATCAGTCTCTACTTCGACGATCCCGTCTGCAGGAAAAAGTTTAAAATTGATGTGTAATTATATCACAAAGCATGGACATCGTTATTGACTGAATAGCTCTGTTGTGTTATTTTGAAGTTATGAAAGAGGCTACCCTGTATGAAAAATTACAAAACCAGAAGGTCAGGTGCCATCTCTGTTGCCACTACTGCAGTATTTTGCCTGGAAGACGAGGCCTCTGTGGCGTCCGAGAAAACCAGGAAGGTCGCCTGTACACACTGGTTTATGGAAAGGTAATAGCCAGGCATGTAGATCCAATTGAGAAAAAACCACTCTTTCACTTTTATCCAGGCTCGCGCTCTTACTCAATTTCTACCGTTGGATGCAATATGCGTTGCAAGCACTGTCAGAACTGGGAAATCTCTCAGTATCCACATCACTACAATGACATTCCAGGTATTGAGATGACCCCTGAGGATGTGGTAAATGAGGCAGCACTATATGGCTGTAAAAGCATCTCTTATACATATACTGAGCCAACGGTATATATGGAATTTGCCCTTGATTGTGCAAAACTTGCAAAAGAAAGGGGTATTAAAAATGTATTTGTAAGTAATGGCTTTATGTCGCCCCAGGCGGTACAGAAGATTGTCCCCTATCTGGATGGAAACAACATAGACCTTAAAGGCGATGATGAATTCTACAGAAAAATAACCGGTGCAAGACAACAATGCGTACTCGATACAATTAAGGCAATGAAGGAAAGCAGGGTCTGGGTGGAGGTAACCACCCTTATTATACCGGGATTAAACGACTCGGAGGACTTTCTAAAGTGGGTGGCTGACTTTATTGTTTCTATAGACCCTGCTATTCCCTGGCATGTAACACAGTTTTATCCAACCTATAAGCTACTTGACAGACCAAGAACACCTGTTAGCACACTTAAAAAGGCCCGTGAGATAGGGCTTAAGGCTGGCTTAAAATATGTATATGAGGGTAATGTACCAGGTGAAGGCGGTGAAAACACCTATTGTCCATCCTGTGGCGAAATAGTAATTGAGAGAGTAGGTTTTTCTGTATTACAGATAAACAGTAAAAATGGCCGATGTAAATTCTGTGGCGAGTCTATTGATGGGGTGGGCATGCCTTAACAATCTAAAAGGGAGGACAATATTGTCCTCCCTTTTAGAAATTAACAACCCTTTATAATCTTTCTTTTCTTTTTCTTTCCATCCAGTATCTTGATGTAAGAAACTATGTCCTTCATCTTCTGGGAGTCCTTTGGTAGGGGGTTACCCTTTAAAGCCATCTTGATACAGAAATTGACAGCCTCCTCAACTGAGCCAAGCTTGTTGCCCATTATGGTGTATGTGCCCTTTTTCCCGTTGATACCACTTCCGTCAGGATGACATGTATTACAGGTTTTACCATTGGTGCCCAGTTTTGGGTCATTAAAAAGGGCCTTTCCATTAGCAATGTTGCCAGCTGCAAAGGACACAGTCACCATAATAGCAACCACCAAAGCAATCATAACCAGAACGAGAGACCTTTTCATGCTACACCTCCTTTCTTTTTTGCCTGGCCTCTACCTCCCCTACCTGAGTAGTAAGTAGTCTTTTCTTCAAATAGAGGGTAACTTAATTATAGCTCAATGGTGATCTGTTTCTCAAAATATTTATATTTTTATTTGATTATTTTATTGGCTTTGTATCTCTGTATCTATCTTGCGGAAAATCTCTAATATAGATACAAACATGGCAACTACCAGAGGACCAAGGACAAGTCCTATTAGACCGAATACCTTCAGTCCGCCAATAACACAAAAGAAAATAACCATTGTTGGCATTCTGGTTCTACCGCTAATGATAATGGGCTTCAGGATATTGTCTACCATACTTATAACAAAGGTGCCAACAAGAAGAAGTATCAGGGCCTTAACATAAAGCTTTTTAATAAGGAAAAAGACCACCACCGGTCCCCACACAGATACGGCACCAAGGCCCGGTATAAAGGACATAAACCCCATGGCAGTACCCAATAGCACTGGTGATTGAAGACCAAGAATAAGAAAAGTAAGCCCTCCCAGGGTACCCTGAATCAGGGCTACTACCACTCCACCATAAATGGTTGAGATAACCATATCCTTCATCTGGTTTGCAAGTCTGTCTTTCTGTGACTCAGAAAAGGGCATGTAGTCTCTTATTTTTCCAATAAGGTCAGGGCCGTCTTTTATCATAAAAAACAGAGCAAATATCATTAAAAGGAAGTTCACAACCACCGCCATAATATTTGCAACGCCCCTGGTAACATTGCCTAAGACTGCCTTGCCCAGATTGGAGAGGCTCTGTGAAAGAATTTCTACAAAGTTAAACTCCTTAAGATTGAAGGTGGTCTTAATCTTTTCCTGAAGCCAGAGTGCCTGCTGGGTTTGAAGCAAGTCATCAAGCTTACCTATACCCTGGGTATTTAAATAATTTATAAAGTCCCTTAACTCACCAACCAGATTGAATATCAGATAGGAAAAAGGACCAGTAATAATAATGAAGGCAATCAGTACCGTTATTAATGATGCTATCGACTTCCATTTAATGTACCTGCTTATAAATAGATATAATGGGTAAAAGACCACTGTCATTACTATTGCCCAGGCAATTGGTGTTAGAAAGGGACGAATTATCAGATAGGTTAGATAACACAGTAAAGAGGTAAGTATTATTAAAGAGAAGAAATAAAATCTACCAGCCGACAATATGCCTCCCCTCAACCCTGGTTATGGCCAGTTTTCTTAATCAGGACCTCTGGCATCTTTATAGCTTCAACCATAAGGTGTACTATTACATCCATCCAGATCTTTGCCCTTCCTGTCAAAGCACCTGATGATTCACCACTTTGTTCCCTAACATGAACCCTTTCGATGGCCTCCCTCTTAACAGCAGGCAGTAACCTGATGGTCAAATTTACAGTATCAAAAAATCCATCGCAATTGATTCCAATTCTTTTAAGAGGGCTGAAAACCCTTTTTAATGCAGATATAATCTCTTTTGTTCCCAGACTGAGTGTTAACAGTTTAGCACCGTAAACCAGCCCTATAACCCTGACACCACTTAAGAGGGCTATCTCTACTGATTTATCGGTTACAGTAAATCCCATAAACGAGTAAACTACTTTACCTGGATTGAACATTATTAAATTACTTAAAAAGACGCTGGTTGTCAGAATCACTATCGGTATCAAACCGCTCCTCATTCTCCTGTCTGGATAAAAGAGATACAATAACACAGAGGAAGAAAATATTAAGAGGCAATACCAGAGGGAATCGACAATAAAAAGTGAGATAGCAAAACTCAGAAAGAGAAAGAGTTTTATATAAACCATATTCAGAAAGGGCCTCCAGGTCTGGATTTAATCATTATAATTTTGGCAGATTCTCGTTCTGCAATGCAAGCTTTGGTGCATCAGGCAGCGAAAGAATATATCTGAAGATTCCTGTAGCAATTGCTTCGGCTGTCTTCCGCCTGAACCTGTTGCTTCGAAGTAACCTCTCCTCTTTTGGATTACTTATAAAGCCCACCTCAACAAGTACCGATGGCATATCAGCACCAACAAGTACATAAAACAATGCCTGTTTAACACCAAGGTCTTTAACATGGTAATGAGGCCTTAACCCCATTACCAGTGAGTGTTGAATATAATGGGCAAGCTTTAGAGATTCGTCTCTCTTGTTTTCCCTTTTCAATGAGGCTAAAATCATTCCGAGCTCACTCTGTTGTTGTTTCAACTTTTCAATGGATATCTGGTTTTCTCGGGCAGCTACCCTCATTGCTTCCTTGTCGTTTGTCCAGTTAAGCAGATATGTCTCTATGCCAGAGGCCTTTCTTCTCGGGCTGGCATTGGCATGTATCGATACAAAAAGGTCTGCAGCCTTTTTGTTAGCTATCTTTGTACGCTCCTTCAGTTCCAGATAACGATCGTCCTCCCTGGTAAGGTAAACCCTGAGGTTGTATCTCTCTTCGAGTATTCTTTTAAGATATCTGGCAATAGCCAGGGTCACATCCTTTTCCTTCAGTCCCCCCGGGCCTATTGCACCAGGGTCATCACCTCCATGACCAGGATCTATTACCACAATTTTCTTTTCTCTGTAAAAGGGGTTTCTGTCTTCCCCAAAATCAATTACGAGCCTGGGTGGCGAGGAGATCTTAAAAAACTTATGGGGTAATTTACTCCTCAAATCGACCACCATTCTGAGGATTCCCGGGCTGGGCCTGCCAAACCGTACAGCCTTAACCCGTCTACTTTTGAAAGTCTTTTTGTTAATTGGAGACAGTAGTTCAGCATCTTTAAAGTCAAAATAAAGCCTCTCTGGATCATGTAAAAGACCTGTGCTAAAGTCGGGCATGCTATCAAATTCTACCACTACCCTGGTGGTATCATCTCTTTCAGAAAATCTTATCTCCTTGATCAGAACCTGCTTTTCTGCACTAACATTGTCGCCAAAGAAGAAAACAGGTAGCAGAAAAACAACCAAAAGGCCTCTGAGAATAAATCTAAACAGCCCTGACCTCCTTTACTTCAGGAAAGGCCTCCTTTAGTTTCCTTTCAACCCAGTTCTTCATTGTTAACCCTGCCATCATACAGCTACTACACTGCCCAAGAAGCCTTACATAAATCACCTCATCTCTGACATCAACCAGCTCGATGTCTCCGCCTTCTTTCTTTAACCCCTCCCTGATTTCATCAATAACCTTACCGAGGGCATCCCTGTTCATGGGTTAAATTATACAGTATATTTTTTTAAATTTCAAGGTCTTATGTTATTTTTCCTCTAAAAAAGTTTAACTTATATTTTTTAACATACTGGATTATCGTATTTATTATCGTAAAAAAATTTTTCCTCGGACTCTGATAGAATATTAATATCATGATAATCGGCCTTAATGAGGATGTGGTTTACAAAGGTGTAGTAGC
>JAADIE010000121.1 GCA_013151495.1 Nitrospirota bacterium
AACGCTGACACCGTTGTTTTGTATTGTGTTAAGCTCTACTCCAAGGAAAGAACTCTTTTTATGAAGGCCTTTAACCTCTTTTAACAGTCTTTCCACAGGATTCCAGGGGAATGCAGAAAAACTGTCATCGATGCTATCTATAACTCTTTCGATTAATCGGGATTGTTCTTCTTTTAGACCCAGCTTTCTGATGGTTTTCTGCATGGTGTATTCGAAGATTGAAGACTCATCCATTATTATCTCAAAGTCAGGGTCTATCCTGAGGTCAACAGAAGATGCCCTGAAAAGACCTGTCATAAAGCTATCTATGGTCCTTACGTTAAAATCAGAGTAGTTCTGAAGTATA
Organism: Nitrospirota bacterium; assembly: GCA_013151495.1. Classification (GTDB taxonomy): domain Bacteria; phylum Nitrospirota; class Thermodesulfovibrionia; order Thermodesulfovibrionales; family JdFR-85; genus JAADIE01. The sequence continues at coordinate 347 of JAADIE010000121.1, forward strand.
TGGTCAATAACCCTCTCGGCCCTTTTTTGAAGGGTATCCCGGGCCACAACAGTTATTGATGCAATCTCTTCCAGACTGTCTTTAAAAGAGAATGAAAGCTCCTTCAACCATTTAAGAATCCGCTGCTTCATCTCCTTGGCAGCATTGTTTGAAAACGTAATGGCAAGTACATTCTGTAGGCCATTGTTTTTTATCCTTCCAGATAAAAGAAACTGTACAAATCTCTTTGTCAGGGCATGGGTCTTACCAGAACCTGCAGAGGCCTTCAAGACAATACAATGGGGAAACGAAAGGTCTGAATCTGCAGGCAATACCTCTGTAGTGTATTTATCCATTAAAGATATTTTAGTCTACTCTGTGAGGTTTTTAAAACCAGGCAGGCATAGTCTTTTGCTGAGGGCTCTCCGCCCCCTCTTGTTTTCTTGCCTCTATAGTTCTTGCTCCGGGATGCTACCCCTTCCCATCCCTCCGCAATCCTATGATTGAAAAAAAAATCCTATGACATTTTACTATATTTAGAGGAACAAAAAATATCAGAAAATTCCTATTAGACCTGTAGGAATTTTCCTACAATAAGTCATCTATTTACGACCCTTTTTTATTAATGTTAATATATTATGATTTGCTCATTACTTCTTACTTCTTAACTTGATTGTCGGGAATATAACTTTGGAATATAAATATGTTAAAAAAAATTCTTTTCTTAATAGCAGTACTGGTAATCTTCTCTGTTGTCCCTGTTAAAGCAATAGAGCTATCACGACCCGAGTTGTTCTTCCACAAGGACAATACGCTGTCTGTTACCTTCTCTTTCAAGCTTGACCAATCTCAAATTGAAGAGATCCGTCAGGGGTTGACCAAAGAGTATATTGTATATATCGATCTGTTTCGCTACTGGGATATATGGCCAGACGAATTCATAACAGGGAAAAAGATCTCTAAATCCCTGAGGGCAGACCCTGTAAAAGGTGAGTTTGTGGCAAGATCATTTGATGGAAGTCTCAGGATAAAGAAGCGATTCAAAAGCATAGATTCCATGTTAAAATGGGTCAGTCATTTCAAAGATCTTGCCCTTGTGAATCTTGATACCCTTCCTGAAGGGAGATATTTTGTTAAAGTGACTGTGGAGTCAAAAGCAAGAAACATACCTTCACTGATCAGTGAACTCTTCTTTTTCCTCCCTGTCAAAGAGTTCAGCATAAGTACAAAGTCCAGAATCTTTAACTGGCCACCAAAAGGTAAAACAGGGAAATGAATGAATTTTCATTAAATAGGATTATTCTTTTACTTCTCTTTAATTTTATTGTTATTGCCCTTCTTACGCTTATATTCTTTGTCCTTAAAAACCTTATAAAGGTCTATTTGGAAAAAAGGCAGAAGGTAATCGGTTCCAGATTCAGAACGAAGATAGTGGCAATATTTACCATAATTGTGCTCATACCATCTGTACTGTTGTTTTTTGTATCAAGTGGGCTCATTAACAGATATATTGACAGGTGGTTAAATCCCCAGATAAAGGCCCCGATTGAGAATGCCCTGTTTTTAGCCCGCGCTTTGTACGATAGAGAGCGTGAAAGGACTTTGATGGAGGCACACAGGATAGCAAAAGGCAGGCCCCCATCCCCGCAGTTTAAAATAACATGGCTTAAAAAACTGCCAGAACAATATACAGAAACATTAAAAAGCGCCTTTGAAGGCAAGGAAGGCACAGAGGTCATATCAAGACCAGCAGGAGATATCATAAGGGCTGTAAAACCAATAATAAGAAAAAACAAGGTTGTGAAGGTTCTCGTTGTTGAAGAGGTGCTGCCCCTTGATATAGTACAAAAGGCTGAACAGATACGTACAGATTATGAAAACTATATATCACTTTATAAATGGCGGTTCCCGCTCAAGGCCAACTATCTCCTCGCCCTCGGCTTCTTTACTTTACTGGTTATTTTCATGGCACTCTGGGTGGCCCTCAGGATATCGCGCTGGATTACAGAACCAATACAACGACTCGCCTTTGCCACAGAGGAGGTAGGAAAGGGGAACCTCCATGTCAATCTGAATATCCAGAGAGACGATGAAATAGGACTTCTTGTAGAATCATTCAACCGGATGGTTAATGATTTAAGGGAAAGTAAAGAATCCCTGCAGAATGCATATCTTGAATCTGACAGACGGAGGATATGCTTTGAGAGCATTGTTGAAAATATCGACTCCGGTGTTATATCCATAAATGAAAATCAGGAGATTTTAACCATAAATTTAACCATAAACACTGCAGCCTGCTCGATTCTTAATGTACAGCCCGAGGAGGTAATAGGAAAATCCTACACTGTTCTTTTAGCTCTTATGGAATCAGATGAATTGAAGGACTTCATTAAAAAGATTGATCTCAAGGACTTTTCTTCTACCTCAAAACAACTGAAGGTCACAATTAATGGACGTGTAAGAACACTAAAGATTACAATCACCCAGATCAAGGATGCAATGGGACGGTCTCTTGGGCTCCTTGCTGTTTTCGAGGACATTACAGAGCTCCTCAAGGCTCAACAGGCCCTTGCATGGCAGGAGGTGGCAAGACGGATTGCCCATGAAATCAAAAACCCTCTGACACCTATAAAACTCTCTACAGAAAGGATTCTGAAAAAATGGAAAGAAGGCAGCCATGATCTGGACAGGGTTCTTGAAACAGCTACCAGGACAATTATCCGTGAAGTAGAGGGACTTCAACGACTTGTTAATGAATTCTCCAGACTGGGACGTATGCCACGGCCAACGCCTTCACCATGCAATGTTAATGATATAATAAAAGAGGTCATCTCTTTGTACGACAATATTAATAAAAAGATCACCCTGTCTTCAGATAATGTGCCACCTGTGAATATAGACAGGGAGCAGTTCAAAAGAGCGATTATCAATCTTATTGACAATGCCATTACCGCTACAAAGGATGGAGGCATCATTAACATAAAGGTCTCCTTTGATTCTCAAAGGGAACTGGTGGTACTGAAGGTTTCTGACACCGGTGTAGGCATGGATGAGGAGGTAAAGGATAAACTGTTTTTACCCTATTTTTCAACAAAGAAAGAGGGCACTGGACTTGGTCTTGCAATAGTGCATAAAATTATAAAAGACCATGGCGGAGAGATCAGGGCAGAGGATAATATACCGAGAGGAACGGTTTTCACTATAGAGCTTCCTGCTCAGGCTGATGATGAACAAAGAAACACCCAAATCCAGCGATAAAGTTATAGCAGTGGTATGGTAGAGTCTTATACATCATTCTCAGCGGACATCCTGTCCGCTTCCGAGGGAATTTTGCGATTCACCCTCCTGGTGAATCTTGTGCAAAATTCAAAACCGTTCAGAC
>JAADIE010000039.1 GCA_013151495.1 Nitrospirota bacterium
TTATCTCGCCTGCAAAGTTAGATGTAATCAGGATCGATAGTATGACCAGGGAGGCACTTAATATAAAAAGCCCCTGCGATTGTGATGTCAAAAAATTACTTCTTACCCTTCAGGATATATACCAGCTTAAGCAGAAGTATATATCCGAAAACATGGAGCTATACAACAAACTGCTTGAGTACCAGAATAGCTTGTTAAAAAAGGCTGAAAAAGAGGCCCGTAAAGAGGGAGTATCCATTATAAATACCATTTCCGGACAGACCCTGAGTGTCTTAACTGCCGTTACCTTTGACTTTGTTGATGAGGCAGGAGAGTTTCTTCTTAAAGAATTCAGTGAGGCAGGGGCAGTGATGACCCTGGGCAGGGGAATTGTAAGGAACACAAAGGCTGCAAAAGCGACTATAAAAACCATCGGTACTGCACAGAATCTGAGCAAGCTAATGGATTCGAAATTACAAAAATATGCAAGCTATAATCTTCCGCCCCTATATAGACAGTTTGTTAAGAAAATGGCCACCAATCTGGATAATCTGCTGACCCTCAGGCTGCTTGAGGCAAATCTATGGGCTGGCGTACTGAATAGTCCCGACTGTTTCGAAAAAATAAAAAGCCTCTGCAGGAAAGAAGGCCTAAAAGATGCCTTTGAATACAAACAAAATACCCTAAAAAAACTCTATAGCCAGTTTGCCATTGACTATTTAGAGCCTTCCTATACAGAAGAGAAAGCAAACGACCTGTGGGGTTTCAAGGCCCTTGGTTTTGATCTTGGTTTTAGCATGGAAAAGGACGATCCCCTTAGTATTGGAAACTATGTAATCCCCACGATTAGGCAATTTGAAAGTCTAAAGTTAGAGATAGAAAAACTTCTTTCGGCATCTGCAACTATTTCGGGAAAGCTGACAAACAAAAAGGCACGCTCATGTCAGCTTTGCTTACAACTGCTACAGCTTAAGATGAGTTACGACCTTGAAAATGAGATCAACCGCACTGAAGCAGAGATTAAGCAAACAATGATCGACCTTCAAAAAAACATCCTTGGCTCATATAAGGATATCAAAAGGCTATGGAAACGATCCTCACACGCCCGAACCATAGACCAGACCCTTGCCAGACCTGCTTATGTGCTTTCAACTACAGCAATTTCCTTTTTTGTTCCCTGGGCAGGAACAACCATTTCACTTACTGAGGCAGGTTATAAAATCCTCATCGATGCAATAGATGTGATGGTAAAATCCGAGGTGGATCAGGAAATTAAAAACAACATTAAAAAGTTCAATCTCTTTCTAACAGAGCTGGCAGGCCCCTCAGTAATTGGAAAGCTCACCTATGCCCATGAACGGCTATTAAAGGCCCAGATAGAGGCTACCAGGGCTATAAAGGCCTGTAAACAAGAGGGTTGCGATGAAAAAAGGTTTTACCCTGAAATGCCGGCTTCCCATACTGTAAAGGCCATCTATTATAATGCCGTGGATGGTCTTCAGGGCTGCTGGACATTCAACAACATATACCCCCTTGGCGTGATGTCTCTTTACATTAAAAAAACACCAGCTGGATACAGGGTATGGTTTGTAAAGAACCGTCAGCAGATTCCAATGAAGGTCCGTTTCCAGGACGGACTTATGGTGCTTACCCATACCTTCTCTGAAGAGACACTGCGTGCATACCTTCAAAGAACACCTACTGAAGAAGAAATCAGAGACCTGGTAGGTAGTGCAACCCTTAAAATAAAACTACGACCCTATGCGTCAAGAAGCGGAATTATAAGTGCACTGGCCGTCAGAATGAACGATAATTTTAAAGAACTCCAGTCCAGCGATAACGCACCGGCCTTTATGCCCACCCTGAATCTCGACCTCAGGGCTGCTACAACACCGCTTGTTCAGCTAACTGGCCAGGTTGGTATTGGCAGACATGCCCTGATAAAGGTGCTCGATGCTGAAACAGGAAAGGAGTTATCAACCATCCCCTATGGTAAGGCCGTGATTTTACAATACAGTATTGCCTCTGAAAGAAACTGTCCTGTTGAAAAGGATACCCTGTATGTAAAACTGAGCCCGGAAAAAGATCCAACCCTGGCAAAATGGGTAGCCCTTACAGAAACGGAAGAGACCTCAGGGGTGCTAAAAAGCCCACCAATTTATGTGGATTTTTATCAGCCAGGTAATGAAAAAGACAGGCTCTCCCTTTTACCGCAGGATGCCTCTGTCGGGCCTGGTGGCTACAAAAATATCGATACAGGCAGTTTTGGCGCAATGGTAACCGCCTTTGGCGGCAGGATGATAACAATTAGCGGTGTTGGTAAAATCAGACCCATAAAACCAGCAACAGAAGAGGCACTGAGGTATGCCCTTGCTTCACAGATACTACTGCTTGAGGAAATCCGAGAGGCCGCCACCTATGCCCAGCTTGATCCGCTTTTTGGTAGAGAAAAGAGACCCCCGGGGGCCACCGTAGAGCCTTCTACGAACACCTCTGGGCCACCCTTTTCTCCTCCTCAGATAAATATACCTCAAATCAATATGCCAGGCATGAACTCTCCAGTGAGGGCCTATCCCTCACCTTATAAGCAAAACACAGCAGGAAAGTCTATCATAGACCCAGAGGCACTAAAGAATGTACCGGTTAAAGTGCCGGTCAATCTAAACAGCCAGTACATTGATCCCAACTGGTATTACCTGAATAGTTCACTGAAGAGGATTGAAAGCAAATACAACCAGCTTAAAGAGCTAACCCAGAAGCCCCAATGGGCAGACCCACGCATCAGAAGACTCTGGCTACTTGAGGCAGGCTACAAAGAGCAAAAGGCCTATTACCAGAGCCTGAAAAACTCTCTGAAGACCATGAATCCACAAACAAAGGCCCAGGTCCAGGGGATTGTGACTTTTACAGAAAACTCCCTGAGAACCACAGAAGCAATGATAAAAAAGCTGAAGGCCTCTCTTAAAAAAGAGCCCCCTCATCTGTACAAAAAACCCATAACCCGGAAGCTCCTTTTTACCGGTTATAAAATAGCCATTCTTTCAGATGGCACACCCCCATCGCTGTCTGTAATAAAACGTTTCTTTTACAGTGTTGGCGAAGGCTATGAACTAATCGAGACCGAACACCCTGTTAGCAGGATAAAAACGGCGGATGGTACAATCATCTGGAATGTTAATCTTGAAAAGGGTAGAGAAATATCAAGGCTTATGGCCACTGATAAAAGGAAGGCACGGTATCTACGCAATCTGTACGAGCAAGAGCAAAGCAGTTTTGTTACTGATCCGGACAGGATTTTACGCAAGATACAGATCATCTTTGGCCCCAAGGCAAAACCTTTGAATTACTGAGGAGATGTAGGGTTGATCATCTTTTTATCAATACTTGGATGGGTACTTACCTGGGTGGTAATAATCGGTATAGTTAACGCTGTAATGGCAGGGGTTAGAAGGCTTTTCGGACAAAACAGGGCCTTCTCATTTGTTGGTTTTCTTGCAGGACTTTTTGCTGCCGTCTTTGTTGTTGCCGGGTTATTTCCTGATGAGACATCAAGCTGGAAGGTCTCTTATAGCAGGGTGTTTTCCTTTTTCTTTACCACAATGAAGGGGGTTTTATCCCTGGTACTTGGAATTGCTGGAGTTTATATAGGGTATAAATCTACTGTCACAAGGAGGAATAATGAAAAGACTGTTTAATTCAACGGGAGTTTTAACAGCGGTGTTTTTTGGCTTTTTGATGGTCCTTATGCTTCCCTTTGCTACTTATGCAGGTGCGCTGCACGATGAGCTCGAGTCGATTGAACCCGACCTGGCAAAAATAAAAAAACTTATTGACTCCGGAGTGGATGTAAACGAGCCCTCAACCGGCATACTTGGAAAGAGATATCCCATAGATATGGCTATTACTGCAGCTGGCAGGCATCGACTTGAGATAATCAGGCTTTTAATCAAGGCTGGTGCTGATGTAAATGTAAAAGATGAATACGGTTCCACACCCCTACACACTGCAGCCCTTACCAACTCCGAAGAAACAATAAACCTATTGATTAAGTATGGTGCAAAGGTCTCAGCGAAAGACACGCAGGGAAAGACACCTCTTCATGTTGCCGCCTCGTATTCTGCTTCAAGGGCAGCCAGGGCACTTTTAACGCATGGTGCCGACCCTATGGCAAGGGATAAAGATGGCAACACCCCTTTACACTACATTACGATAAAAGAAAGTACAAAGGATGCCATTAAAACAGCCGAGATATTGATTAATGCCGGTGCCGACCCTAATGCCCGGGGAGAGTTTAATAGGACTCCACTTTTTACAGTAACAGAAAATACAGAGCTCTATGCCTATCTCCTGAAAAGGGGAGCAAAACTTAAAGTCAGGGACAAATTTGGTAAGAGCCTTCTTCATGATGTCAAAGGCTATATAGATGAAAAGGGTGTAGACCAGACGGTTAGATGGCTTGTTAAAAAAGGGCTTGATGTTAACAGTAAAGACAATGAGGGTAACACTCCTTTGATTGATGCTGCAGCCAATGGGATGATCCTAAAGGTAAAGACCCTTCTGGCCCTTGGTGCAAGGGTTAACGAGACCAACAGGGCCGGAGAGACCGCCCTGCATAAGGCAGCCTTTTATGCCTCCATGTATCCAGATAAGATTGCCCTTATAAAACTGCTGTTAAAAAATGGTGCTGACCCCTCTATAAGAGACCTCTCTGGCAGGCTGCCCTCTGAGATTGCATACAACAAGGATGTAAAGGCCCTTCTATCAAAGGTCTTTGAAGCAAAAGTAACCTCTACAAAAGACTGGCAGGCTACCGTCAGGGAGATTGCCCGAACAATAAGTACCCGTATTGATGAAAAAGGCAGGGCCTATGTAGCATCTATTAAAGCCGCCCAGAAGGCAGATGACCTGGGAAGTGTTTACAGTAAAGAGGATCTGAACAGGATTATAAAGACAATGAGGCAGTATGAACAGGCGGCTATGTCGCTGCTTGGTATATTCAGAGATGCAGAGAAGATGGCCTTGGAGCTGGCTAAAAACAAAGGGCTTCCCTCTTCTTACAACAAATCCCTGATGGCCGAGATTAAAAAGGTTCTCAAGGCTAAAGAGGCATCAGAGGCAGAAAGCAGACTTAGCCTTGATATCGCCCTTTCACAGGCACTCGCCTATCAGTACCAGATACTGAAAGACACCTGGGGGCACTGGAGACTTGATAGAAAAAACCGTCGAATAGACTTTGACTCTCCTGAGGTAAGAGACAGGGTTGTGGAGGCCTTCAATCGAGTGGGGAAGGCCAAAGAAAGGATCATGCGTTATTTAAACAAAGGCTCATGAAAAAGGCCCTTGTGGTTTCGGTTATCCTCTTATCTCTGTTTATTGAGCTTCAGGCCTCGGCCATGGTGCCTGCAGCTCAGGTAGTGGCAATAGACCTGACCGAAACAGAGGACATTCCAGCGGTATGCTCTTTTTTAAGGGTCAGTAAATCTGTTGTCTTTTTGCAGAAAAGTCTGTTCGGTCTATTTTCTTCAGATATCAAAGCCCCCTTACAGCAGGTAAAGATAGAAAAGGGACTTAAGTATCCAGAGGATATCTCAAGGATTTTCTTAGTTCTTACAGAAAAAAACTGTCATCTCTTTCTCTCAAAAAAGGCCCTTCCATCAGCTAAACAGATAAATAGCCTTACAGGCTACCAACCTGAAATAGAAAATCTTTATAGCACCCACAATGGTGAGGTGCTTTTACAGATCAAAAATAAGATTATCAAAATACCACCCGGAAGTTATAAATGTATCAAATCTCCTGATACTGGCAGTTGTGTTTTAAAACTCCATAACTATGGAATCTTACCTCTTTATCAGGAAACGCCTCTGCATCCGATAAAAACAACCATTGACACAAGCCACTCTGGTATGTTCTTCGGACCTGCAGACAGGGCAGTATTTGATGTAAAAATACCACAGGCCGGCACACTTATATTAGAATACCGCTCAGATACCGGTCCACTGCTACTGGATAGCCTGATTAAAACTCTCGACGACAGGGTCATTGGAACAGGTAGTGCTACATTTAAAGCAGCCGGCCCAGCCAGAGTAACTCTTGGTTACAGGGGCATTAAACCAACAAACTATGATATCGGGTTTCTGTTCATTCCGGATATTCCTCTTGCCTGCACAATTGAGTACACTATGGCCGAGGACCAAAAGAGTATCACAATAAAACTCAGCGTTCAGAATATCAGCAACGAACCTGTTGAGGCGCCCCTTCCAGAGGCCGGTACTGTAGTATGGTACTCCGATGGCCGCCTTCTGTCAGCTGCAGTGCCTAAAAGACCACCAAGACATTATTTGTATGCCTCTGGAGAAAGCCGGTTTTACTCTGTTCAGCTGCCTGCTACATTGATTGGAAAAACCATCAAGGCTCGAATGAAAACAAAAACCTATCAGATAGAATGCGAAAAAGAGATAAAAGATAATTCTACTAAAAAACTGTTATAATATCAGTTAAAAACCAGCAAGGAGGACAGGGGTGTCGTTCGAGTATATAAGAGAAATACCAAAACCAGATGAGGTACTAAAAGATCTTCCCCTTACAGAGGAGTTAAAAAAAATAAAAGAAGAAAGAGACGAGGCCATAAAGGCGGTCTTTGAAGGTCGTTCTGATAAGTTTCTGCTTATCATTGGGCCCTGTTCAGCCCACGACGAGGATGCTGTTTGTGAATATGTTACCCGATTAGCCAGCGTTCAGGAAAAGGTTAAAGATCGTCTAATTCTTATTCCCCGGATTTACACAAACAAGCCTCGCACAACTGGTATTGGCTATAAGGGGATGGCACATCAGCCAGACCCTTTGAAAGAACCCAACATAGTTGAAGGTATATACGCCATCCGTAGGATGCACATAAGGGCCATGAGCGAGTCCCACCTTACTGCAGCCGATGAGATGCTATATCCAGGAAACTACCCTTACCTGGAAGATATCCTTTGCTATGTGGCAGTTGGTGCCAGGTCTGTAGAAAATCAGCAGCACCGTCTAACTGTAAGTGGTCTTGATGTTCCAGCAGGTATGAAAAACCCTACAAGCGGAGACCTCACAGTGATGCTCAACTCGGTAAAGGCTGCCCAGGCCCCTCATGTCTTTAGCTACAATGGCTGGGAGGTTCGCACATCAGGCAATCCCTATGCCCATTGTATTCTTCGTGGAGCGGTGAACCAGTACGGACAGAACATTCCTAACTATCACTATGAAGACCTGATCAGACTTTCCGAGGCCTATTTAGAGGGTGGTTACAAGAACCCTGCCATAATTGTAGACACAAACCATGCTAACTCAAATAAAAAATATCTTGAACAGCCAAGAATTGCCCGGGAGGTTCTGGAAAGCCGTCGGTACTCAACAACCATTTGTAAACTGGTAAAAGGTCTCATGATAGAAAGCTATCTGGAAGACGGTGCACAGGACCCATCAGAAGGTGTTTTTGGCAAGTCTATAACCGATCCCTGTCTTGGATGGAACAAATCTGAAAGGCTAATACTCGAGATAGCTGATAAGGTTTAGTTTTTATACATTCTCTTCCATTTCCCAGACACCGCAGGGGCAGACACCAGCGCAGAATCCACAGCCTATACACAGGTTCTCATCCACCACATAGGCATAAGAGCCGTCTTCATATTCCTTTCGGCTTATGGCACCCTGGTAACAGGTGGCTTCACACATATGACAGTCGCGGCATACTGCACACGACATGCATACATTTGCCTCGTTTTCAACCTGAAAGGCCCTGTCTCTGCATACATCGTAATAGGCTGTCTTGATTTTATCATAAGGTACCATTGGCCTTGGCTGTGGCCTGTAATAGGAACGGCCTGACAGCAGGGCATGTACTGCCTCGGCAGCCTTTCGACCATGCCCAATGGCATGGGTTATCAGGCCAAGCCTGGTGGCATCACCAACGGCATAGACCTTTGGGTCTGAGGTGTGACCAACCTCATCTGCCTCTATCCAGCCGTTTTTGTCTGTATGAACCGAAGGGGGCAGAAAATCTGTAATTGGTGTATCTCCAATTGAAACCACCACGAGATCTGCCTCAAGTGTGGTTCCATCGGTAAAGTAAATTTTGCCTTCCTTCTTGTCGTATCTTTCTGTAAACTTGGGCCATAGTACCTTGGTGCCAAGGCTCTGAGCGATCTCAAGCTCCTTACCAAAGGCAGCAGGTTTCTGGATATCTACAGCAGTTACCTCCCTGGCACCGCAATGAAAGGCCTGGGCCGCCACATCCATACCCACATTACCAGCACCAATAATAACAACTTTTTTGTCTTTTAGATCCGGGGCCTTTCCGGTATTTATATCCTTCAAGAAGTCATAGGCGGTGACCATGTCTTCGGCACCCGGGACATTCAGCTTTCTTGGCCTGTGGGCACCGCAGGCTACCACTACGATGTCGTGGCTGTTGTAGATCTCCTGGAACTTTTCTTTATCTACCCTGGTATTAAGATGTATGTTTACACCTATTTCTTTAAACCTGTCTAACTCCTTTTTCAGTACTTCCTGTGGAAGCCTGTCCTTTGGTATATGGAACTCAAGTTTTCCACCCAGCTTGTCTTCTGCCTCATAAAGGTCAACACTATGGCCCCTAAGAGCCAACTGCCATGCAGCAGAGAGACCACCTGGCCCACCACCGATTACCGCCACCTTTTTGCCTGTTGGCTCTTTTGGCTTTGGTGCTTTAACCTCAAGGGCTGCCTTTCCAAGGGCCTTGATATTTACAGGCTCATCCACAATACCCCTGGTACAGGCATCCATACAGAGGTTTGGACAGACCTCGCCACAAACGGTTGCTGGCAGAGGTGAATACTCAAGCACAAGCTCTATTGCCTCATGCAATTTGCCCTGCCTTATCAGCTGGGTTCTGCGATAAGTAGGAATACCGGTTGGACATGCATACTCACAGGGTGGAGCATACTTGTAGTTATTCCAGACAGGCCTGAATCTTCTATCCACACCTGTGGTTATGTATGGCAATACAGTGCGAGGATGATCCAGATACTCAGCAAAAATACCACCCTGTCCAACCCCTGGCTCCCAGATGGAGTTTCTGAACTCGGTTACAGACATCTTAAAGGGCTTTCTCTTTGCCCTTTCCTGGGCTGTATAAGGGATTAGCTTTCGCCATGCCTTACGATCAGAGGTGAGTTCCTCATAGTATTCCATCCGGTCTATTGCCTCGAGATAGGGCTTCATATTCTCAACAAGCCATTGCCAGTCCTGATCGGTAAGTTCAAGGAGTTTAACATCACTTTCACTGTAGCCCTCTATTTCACCCCTGAAGTATATGACACCACCCACCATTCCAACACATGGACGGTATCCAAGGATGTTCTTTGGATTGCGAGGGTTTACACCACAAACAACGGCTATTCCACCTGCCTTAAACTCGGCAAAGGTATCGCCTACATCCCTGAAATACCAGGACTGGGGTGGATCAAACTTGGGATTATGCTTGGTCATTGTATCGCAACGGGCACCACCGCCACCCTGTACATACAGGATACCCTGAGCAGCTGCATTGTGGGCACCGTTTGTTACATCTCCGAGAACCGTGATCTTGGCACCACAGTTAAGCCATCCCACATCGTCTGAGGCACTACCCATGACGATGATCTCGGTACCAAACATGCCCATACTGCCAAGACGCTGACCAACCGGGCCTTCCACAACAACCTTTACACCCTCTTCCCTTGGCCATATACGGCCACCTATTCCATGCTGGCCATCAGCGATTATGTGGAGCTCTCTTGCGCCCTGGCGTACGGCCTCCTGGATCTCGGCCTCCAGCACCCTGGAGGGTACCCTTTTTCCATCACGATTTCCCTTTATTACAACCTTCTTCATAGTCCCTGTATGTCTCCTTTATTAGCAGGCATAGCTTATCTGCAACCTTTCAGCCACGGCCGGGTCATCAGCACTTAAGCCATCAGACATACCTATAGGCAGCTCTGTGCTACGACCCATAGGTGCAAAGATCTTCTTAAGTTCCACATCTATTGCCTTGAAGACCTCGACCACCCTTTCGGCCACTTTGTCGGGATCGAGTCGGCGATAAAGCTTGGGGTCCTGAGTGGTTATTCCTCTTGGACACTTACCAATATTGCAGATATTGCAACGATTGTATTCATCACCAAAACAGCCTGCTGCTGCCTGCATAATGTACTTTCCAATGGAAACAGCAGAGGCACCAAGCATAAACAGGGCAGCTGCATTGGCAGCTATGTTTCCAGACTTTCCTACACCACCAGCGGCAATCAGAGGAATCTCATTCTGTTTGCCCTGTTTGACCAGATCAAGATAGCATTCCCTGATGTTTGATGCTATGGGATGCCCCATCTTGTCCATGGATACATTGTAGGCAGCTCCTGTGCCTCCGTCTTCACCATCTATGGAAAGGGCTGCTGCGTATGGGTTACGAACCAGGTTGTTAAGAACAGCCCTTGCCGTCCTGGTACCTGAGATTTTTGGATAAACCGGCACCCTGAAGCCCCATGCCATTGACATGGACTGTATCATCTTGGCAACCGATTCCTCAATGGAGTATTTGGTCTGGTGCGTTGGTGGTGATGGCAGATCAACACCCATCGGAACACCTCGAATCTCTGCAATCAGCTTGAGCACCTTGTGGGCCATCAGTAGCCCTCCATCACCGGGCTTTGCACCCTGACCATACTTGATCTCTATAGCACAGGGGTCTTCCACCATATGGGGAATGGCCCTTATAATTTCGTCCCAGCCAAAATAGCCTGAGGCTATCTGGAGGATAAAGTACTTGATGAACCTCGATTTAAGTAGTCTCGGTGGCATGCCTCCTTCACCAGAGCACATAACCACAGGCATGCCCTCGACCTCGTTCAGATAGGTTATGCCCATGGCAAGGCCTTCCCACATGGTGGGCGAAAGGGCACCGATAGACATACTACCGATCATTATCGGATAAATCTCTCTAACAGGTGGTACAAACTTACCTGCCGAGTGATCTATCTCAGCCTTACCATTTACTATCTTTATTGGTAGCTCCTCGGCTGGCAAGATTCTGCCAAGATAGGTCCTGATACGAAACTCGTGTCTGCCTGCATCAAGGGCAGGGTCTGTGAGCATGGAGATTCGTGTAAATTTGAGCCTGTCGAGGGTAGAGGGAGTTGGATCATTTCTTCTACCACCACGACGATATGGGTAACCACCACGGTTTTTATGAAACAGGAACTTATGCTGTGGATTGTACTGAGGCTCGATAGCATCGTTTGGACAGACAAGCGAACAGGTAGCGCATCCATTACAGTACCGGTTGATATCGGTAGTCTGCTTTACAACTGTAACCAGCTTTCTCGTAACCTTTGGCTGTGGGGTAGGGCCATCCGATTCGATCACCCTCTTAACCACCACAGATGGTTCAATGGCATGCATTGGACAGACCGCTGTACAGCGTCCACAGCGCTTGCACCGGTCGTCGCGCCAGTTTATGATAAAGGGAAAATCCTTTATACTTAATTGATGATTGTGGTCCAACCTTGTAGCTGGTTCCATACCTTTACCTCCTGGGCATCTGGAGAAACTACCACCATATCATACTTCATAGGAAAGACATCTCTTGTGCGGTCTCTTTTTGGAATAGCCTTGTCCAGACCGCACTCCTCAGACATAAGACCAATCTTACCCTTAACCCCACCTACAACGCCAGGACGAAGCTTTTTGCTGTCCTGCACCATAAAGGTAGTGCCATCAGGTAAAAAGCCTATTACACAGTTAGGACCATCTATGCAAAGGGGCCTTAGTGTAACCTTTAAAAACCTCACAAGCTCTGCATCCTCGCGTTTTTCAATCTCCGAGGTCTTAAGTGGGGTTATTATATCCTTGTAGTATATAAGTGGTAATCCCAGTCTTTTACAGGCATAATGGAGTATATGAGTAAAAACCTCGCTATCAGAGTTGTAACCAATGTAGCCAGGGAAGCCTCTGCTCATCAGAAACTCTCTTATTGGAACAAAGGCGGTGTTTTCACCATTTGTCATGGAGCCATAACCCTGAATGAAAAATGGGTGACAGGCATAAAGGTTGATAGCATAGTTTGTGTTCTGACGGCCCTGGGCAAAAATAATTTTTGCCTTTAAACTGGAGTTATCCAGGCCAAAAAACTCTCCCAGTGTAAGTGGGTCACCAACCTCCTTCAGAGTCAGTATATCAGGATAAAAGGAAAATACAATTATCGACTCGTCGTTTTCACCCATTCTTCTGAGCTTAAGACGGGTTTTTAGTAGTAGCTCATCTTTTTCATCCTGAGACTTCTCTTTATACTCGTCAGGGTAATCGTAGACCCTTGCAAAATAATAATCTCTGCGCTTTATTTCCTTTTTTGGTTTTATCTTTGGTGTCCATGTATATAAAAGCTGAAAGCCCTGTTCGTTCATAAAGTCGTCAAGGGCATGAATACCATCCTTGGAGCAAATACCAGAGAGTATGGGGTATTCCTTGAACTCCTCCAGTTCTCCTCCCAGATTTTTGAGTATCAGCCCCATGCCTGAACCATCGTGCCCCTCCTTCATTGTCTCGAGGGCCAGGATGTTCTCCATGGGTGATATGTATTCTTTTGATGTTATGGCTGCTAATCTACACATACCAGCTTTAAGTGAATAAATAAGACTTTGAGGCCCACCCCCCAAAGTCATCTACTAAACATTTTTTTTCTGATTTTTGGCGTCTTTTATATTAACAAAGGTATCTATCGATTTGTCAAATTATTATGGATTTCATATAGGGTGTGTGATCTAAGCCTTTAGATAGCCTCTCTAATAGCCTTCAGCTTCTTTAGTAAGATCTCAAGTTCAGAGAGCTTGATCATATTGGGGCCATCGCAGAGGGCCTTTTCAGGCTCTGGATGGACCTCCATAAAAAGGCCATCCACACCTGCTGCCACGGCTGCCCTTGCAAGGGTAGGGGCAAACTCCCGCTGACCGCCCGAGGCATTGCCTAATCCTCCAGGCAGTTGCAGACTGTGGGTTACATCAAAGACCACTGGAAAGCCAAAGGATTGCATAATCGGAAATGCCCTGAAGTCTACCACAAGGTTGTTATATCCAAAGCTCACACCACGCTCGGTAAGAAGCAGCCTTTTATTACCGGTTGAGACAAACTTCTCCACCACATTCCTCATATCCCATGGAGCCAGGAACTGGCCCTTTTTGATGTTTACAGGCTTTCCTGTTCTTGATGCAGCAAGAACAATGTCGGTCTGTCGGCATAAAAAGGCCGGTACCTGGAGGACATCTACCACCAGGGCCGCCTCTCTGGCCTCTTCTGGTGAGTGTATATCGGTTAGCACCGGTAGGGCAAATCGCTCTTTAACCTCCTTCAATATCTGCAGGCCCTTTTCAAGCCCTGGCCCACGAAAGGACTTCAGGGATGAGCGATTTGCCTTATCGTAGGAACTCTTAAAAACAAGGGGGAAACCAAAGGCATCACAAATGCCTTTAAGCCTTTCGGCTGTTTCAAAGACCAGGTCTCTGGATTCAATCACACAGGGACCTGCTATTATAAAAAGTCTTTTTTTATTAAAAAGCCAGTTCAGCTCCATAATTGAACATAATTTTACTATTTCATTTCTCTACTTTACAAATAAATTATCCCTCTACTTCTTCTTGTTAGATGCTCTCAAACTGCTCAAGGGCTGCCTCAAGGTACTTTGCAATCCTCCTGTCCCCTGAGGGCATAATTGTAATTCCACAGTCGCTGGACGTTAGCCATGTCACCCTCTTTGTTTTTTTATCTTTGAACAGATTTCTTTTATTTCAGATATTATCCTGTCAATTGAAGGTTCTTTGCAAGGAATATGTATAGATGGATTATTAAAAGGATGATAATGCCACTCTTTTAAATTATCGTATCCAAAAACACGCTGATTTTTATAAATAAGAGCAAAATCAATCCTTTCGTTTCTTGCATTATATCTTACTGCAATGAAAAGATTTTGCCCAAAATGAATATTTGCCTTAAGAGATTTAGGTGTTTTAAATAGTATCTCAAGTTGATAATCAGAGAAGTGCTTCTCAATAGAGGCTATTACTTCCTTGAAAAAGGATTCAACAGTCCCTCCATTCATTTCTTCCTGATGCCTTTAAGCCGGGAAAGAACCGAAATCAGGTCTTTCTTCTCCATCTCCAACATTTCCCAGTCTATAAAATCGCTTTCTACTTCATAACTATATTTGTCTTTAATTTCACCTTTATCCCATTTTTCAGAAAACTCTTTAAAAGACATACCGTATTTTTCTTCAAACTTTAGAATCTCTCTGGAATACTGCTCAAGCCTGCTCTCAAGGGCACTGAGAAGGATGTCATCTATTTTGTCCTTCAGTGCCTCCTCACCAAAGGATTCAACGAGTGCAGTGTATATATCCTTGTCTATCTCCAGCACATGTGGCATGATATCCTCCTCAAAGTTATTATATCATTTTCTTATCCCGTAAAATACTTTTGAGTCAGCCAGAGTATCAAGGCTTTAATAAGAAATAAGCCTCATTTGTTACATTAAAACACATCCCCTCCCTCCTAAT
>JAADIE010000008.1 GCA_013151495.1 Nitrospirota bacterium
GCAGCCAGATACCCGTAAGTGGCTGGCATGAAAGGATGGCAGATGGTACTTTAGCAGATGCAATACTTGACCGTGTGGTACACAACGCATATAGGATGGAGCTAAGAGGAGAAAGTATTAGAAAGAAGAATCGAATAAAACTTCCTTAATAAAGATGGTAGAATAGATTTTACAGGAGGCTGGCCTTGAAAAAATAAGAACAGGTGGCCTTGTTTAAATAAGAATGGGTGGCCGGTTTAAATAAGAATCGCTGGCCTTGATTGATAAGAATAGGCAGTTATAAGAGAATTTTTGTTAACTAGGAAGAAAAAATAACCATTATCTGGGTTGTCCACATCCTGTATTCCATAAAATTCAAGAATTTACACAGTTTGATGGATAGCCCTTCGATTATTCTGAAGCGATTGTGAGAGGCCAATAAGACAAAAAATTGTTTATAATCTATCATGGCTAAAAACCTTATACGTGGCGTAAACTGGATTGGCGATGCAGTAATGACCCTTCCTGCTATCCGAGCCCTTAAAGAGGCCTTTACAGAAGACGAGTTTCACTTGCTTGTAAAGGAAT
Organism: Nitrospirota bacterium; assembly: GCA_013151495.1. Lineage (GTDB taxonomy): Bacteria > Nitrospirota > Thermodesulfovibrionia > Thermodesulfovibrionales > JdFR-85 > JAADIE01. Next base: position 568 of record JAADIE010000008.1, read on the forward strand.
GGGTAAGCCCGGTATTTCAGGGTAACCCCTTTATCGATAAGGTCCTTATTTACTCAGATGATTTTTCTGGACTATTAGGTAAAATAAAGGCAGCAAAGATACTAAAAAAAGAGGGCTACCAGCGGGCCTTTTTATTTCAGAATGCCTTTGATGCAGCAGTGCTTGCAACCCTTTCAGGAATTCCCGAGAAAATAGGTTACAACCGTGACCTAAGAGGGCCCATGTTAACCACACGTGTGCCTTTTGATCAGTATGCCAGCAGGCTCCACCACTGTCTATACTATCTCAACATCCTTAAACATCTCGGTTTGAAGCCTGTATACCGGCAACCATGGATTTATTTAAGCCTTTCAGAACGTTTAAGGGCACGTGAAAGGATTTCACAACTTAAAAGGCCGATAATTTTAATAAACCCGGGAGCCACATATGGTTCGGCCAAGCGATGGCCGCCTGAGAGATTTTCTGAACTCATACATCTTATCTTAAACGAACTCAGAGGCAGTGTAATCATAAGTGGTTCATCATCAGAAAAGGCAATCTCCGAGGAAATCCTTTCAAATCTTAAAGAGCCACCACCAGAAGATCGTCTCATAAATTTGACAGGCCGTACCAATTTGCGTGACTTTATTGCAATCCTATCGGAGGTTGATGCTGTGATAACCAACGATTCTGGACCAATGCATCTTGCCTATGCTACATGCCAATCGCTGGTGGCACTTTTTGGTTCGACCTCGGCTGAATTAACAGGGCCGCCTTCCTTTGTTAAGGCAACACAGAATGGCTTTGAAGAAAAACAGGAGACCCTATCTCGTGATATAGTGATAAAAAAACCTGTTGAATGCTCTCCCTGTTTTAAAAGAACCTGCCCTGAAGGACACACGAGATGTCTCGAACTCATTACGCCTGAGGAGGTCTTCGAGGCATTGAAAGGCGTTTTACCTGCTAAAAAGGCCATATTCTTTGACCGCGACGGCACCCTTTGCAGGGATGCCCATTATTTAAGCAAAATGGAGGACCTCGAAATCTTCCCAGAGGTGCAGAAGCTGAAAGAACTCAAGGAAGCAGGCTACATGCTTGTTGGTGTTACTAACCAGTCAGGTATTGCCAGAGGAATTGTACAGGAAGACTTTGTAAGGGAGGTTAACAGGATCTTTATACAAAAATTCGGATTCGATGCCTTTTACTATTGCCCACATCACCCTGACGAGCATTGCGCCTGCAGGAAACCTTCGCCTGGCATGCTCTTTAAGGCAAGGGCAGAACTCGGCATAGATCTTAAAAGCTCCATAGTTGTTGGCGATAAAGAATCGGACCTGGAGCTTGCTAAATCAGTTGGTGCAAAGGCGGTACTGGTTACCACAGGCAAACTAAATTTTTCAGAAATGGCAGATCTTGAATTCAAGAACCTTGATGAGCTGATTACTTATTTTACAAATTAGCCTGGCACATTTTTTGTATAAATATTTTATGTCTGTATCACACTGTAAAAAATAATAGCTTTAGATTATTAAATCCTTTGAATTGAAGGAGGTCTGATGCAAGAAGATAAGATGCTGCTAAGCAAGATCAAAGAAAGAACCGCTAATGTTGGAATAATTGGCCTTGGTTATGTAGGGTTACCCCTGGTTATAGAATTTTCCAAAGCAGGTTTCCCTGTTACAGGCTTTGATATTGATCCCAAAAAGGCCAATTCATTAAACAGTGGCAGGTCTTATATAAAACATATACCATCAAAATTCATAAAACAGATTAAAAACAGGTTTCAGGCCACCACTGATTTTTCTAAACTCTCTGACATGGATTGTATTATTATCTGTGTCCCAACGCCACTAAACAGGCATCGTGAACCTGATCTGACCTATGTATTGTCTACAACGGAAACAATTGCAAGGTATCTTAAAAAAGGTCAGCTCATAGTGCTTGAATCCACCACCTACCCGGGCACAACTGATGAGGACATGCGCCCCATACTCGAAAAAACAGGACTAAAAGCTGGAAAGGACTTTTTTCTTGCATACTCTCCTGAAAGGGAAGACCCAAACAATCCAGACTTTAGCACAAGCACTATACCAAAGGTGGTTGGTGGCTACAGCAAAAAGTGTCTCAGGGTGGCAAATGCCCTTTACAGTTGTGTGGTCGAACAGACCGTTCCGGTTTCTTCAACCAAGGTAGCCGAGGCAACCAAACTCCTTGAAAACATCTATCGTGCCGTTAACATAGCCCTTGTAAATGAAATGAAGATGCTGTTAGATCGTATGGGTGTAAATGTATGGGAGGTAATAGAGGCAGCCAAGACAAAGCCCTTTGGTTTCCAGGCCTTTTATCCAGGCCCTGGTTTAGGTGGCCATTGTATTCCTATAGATCCCTTTTATCTTACCTGGAAGGCAAGGGAATATGATCTTAGCACACGCTTTATAGAGCTTGCCGGTGAGGTTAATACATCCATGCCCTATTATGTGGTTACCAAGACAATCGACGCCCTTAACGAACGGGGTAAAAGCATTAAAGGAGCCAGAATATTAATATTAGGCCTTGCTTACAAAAAAGATGTGGACGACACTCGAGAATCCCCATCATTAAAGCTCATGGAGCTTTTTGAACAAAAGGGTGCCCATGTCGACTATAATGATCCTTTTGTACCTCGCACCCAGAAAATGAGAAGATATAATTTCAAAAAGAAATCCATAAGCCTATCTGAGAATAACTTAAAGAAATACGACTGTGTTGTCATCTCAACCGACCATTCAAGTTATGACTACGAATTCATAGTAAAGCATTCAAATCTGATAATTGACACACGAAATGCTACAAAAGAGCTACAGAAAAGATACAACTCGAAGATCGTTCTTGCATAAAAGGAGGTCAGATGGTACCAAAAAGAATCTTCAGGGAATACGATATAAGGGGAGAAATGGAAAAAGAGCTTACCCCTGAGTTTGCCTATCAGCTTGGCAGGGCTTTCTCTCAGGCATTAAAGGAAAAAAATCCCGCTGCCCAACGGGTTAGTGTGGGAAGAGATGCAAGGCTTAGCTCACCAGAGCTTGCTGAACAAATAATAAAGGGAATATTGGATTCAGGAGTAAACGTTATTGATATAGGGCTTTGTCCAACTCCCCTTCAGTACTTCTCTCTTTATCATTTAGATCTGGATGGTGGCATTATGGTTACTGGTAGCCACAACCCACCAGAGTACAACGGCTTTAAACTTAGCATAGGGAAAGAGACTATATTTGGCAAAGACATACAGCGAATTCGTGAAATCATTGAAGAAGGCAAATACCAGTACTCCGGAAAGGGGCATCTTGAGAATTACGACATTATAAGAGCCTATAAGGATTACATTGAAAAGGAACTTTCCTACCTTGCAAAAGAGGATTATCCAGTATTGAAGGTGGTTATCGACTCAGGCAATGGCACTGCCGGGTTAGTAGCTCCTGATATTCTCCGGGCCCTTGGTTGTGAGGTAGTAGAGCTTTACTCAGAGCCTGATGGGCGTTTCCCCAATCACCACCCAGACCCTACAGTGGTAGATTATATACAGGACCTTATTGTCAGGACAAAACAGACCGGTGCACACATAGGAGTGGGTTACGACGGTGATGCCGACAGAATTGGTGTGGTAAACCGTAACGGCCAGATCATCTGGGGTGATCAGTTGATGATTGTGCTAAGCCGCGATATATTAAAGACCCATCCTGGGGCAAAGATAATAGCCGATGTGAAGTGCTCAGACATTCTTTTTGATGATATAAAAAGACATGGTGGGCAACCCATTATCTGGAAAACAGGACATTCCCTTGTAAAAGAGAAGATGAGGGCTGAAAAGGCACTTCTTGCAGGTGAATTCAGTGGGCACATATTCATAGCAGAGAGGTACTTTGGATACGATGATGCAATATATACCACTGTACGGCTTGTTGAGATAATGAAGAAGGAAAAAAAGGACATAACAGAGCTTCTCTCTGATGTTCCCAGGCTGTATTTCACCCCTGAAATCAGAATACCCTGCCCCGATGAAAAGAAAAAGGCTGTAGTAGAAAGGGTTGTCAAAAACTTCTTAGAATACAGACAAAACGGTGGTTCCCCATACAGAGTAGTTGACCTGAATACAATAGATGGGGTAAGGGTTAAGTTTGAAGAGGGATGGGCGCTTTTGAGGATGAGCAATACACAGCCCGTTGTGGTAATGAGGGTAGAGGCAATCTCTGAGGATGCCATGGAGGCATATAGAGACTTTATGGAAAATGAATTCAAAAAGGCACTGGAGGCATTATGAAGGCATTAATTTTAGCAGGTGGCTCTGGCACAAGGTTATGGCCACTTTCAAGAAAGGGTTTTCCAAAACAGTTTCTCAAAATAAACGGCTCCGATTCGCTTCTCAAACAGACAGCCGACAGACTGCTTACAAGGCTTACCATTGATGACCTTGTAGTGCTGACAAACAGGGCATATAAGTTCTATGTAAAGGATGAGCTTGAGGGAATAGAAAATATAATTCTTGAGCCAGCAAGCCGAAACACAGCACCAGCCATTGCACTGGGTGTTCGTTACTGCATCGACAGGCTCGGATGTTCTGAAGATGAGGTAATATTTGTAAGTCCCTCTGATCATATAATCCGACCGATAGATAAATTTCAGCACTACCTCGAGCAGGCCGAATCAGCAGCCAGAGATGGCTTTATCGTTACCTTTGGCATTACACCAACAAAACCTGAAACCGGCTATGGATACATAAAGATCAATAAAAATTCATCTGAAAAGGGATATTTTAAGGTAGAACGCTTTACTGAAAAACCAGACCTTGAGACCGCAAAACAGTACCTCTCAGAGGGAGGGTATTACTGGAATTCCGGGATGTTTGCCTTCAGCATAAAAACAATTATTCAGGAACTGTCAACCCATGCTCCAGATATAAAAGGTATCTTTGACCTTGGCTATGACAGAATGATAGAGGGCTTTCAGGAAATGCCAGACATATCCATCGATTATGCCATTGCCGAAAAATCAGACAGGGTTGTCTGTATTCCCTCTGATATCTACTGGAATGATATCGGCTCATGGGATGCTATATACGAAATATCTGAAAAAGATGAGTTCGGTAATGTTTCTTATGGGGATACAATACGGGTGGATACCAAAAACACCATGATTCTTGGAAACAAAAGGCTGATAACCACTATTGGGCTTGAGGACTGTCTGATTGTTGAGACTCCTGATGCGGTGTTGATAGCCCGCCGTGGTGATGCACAAAAGGTAAAAGAGGTGGTAAATGCCCTTAAACAGCAAGAGAGAAAGGAGGCCGTTGAACACCTCACCACATACCGACCCTGGGGCAGCTACACCATATTGGAAGAGGGCCACCGTTACAAGATAAAACGCATAGTGGTAAAGCCCGGAGCCAGGCTCAGTCTGCAAATGCATCATCACCGCTCAGAACACTGGATTGTGGTTAAGGGTACTGCAAAGGTAAGAATCGGTGACAGGGATGTCTATATCCATGAAAACGAATCAGCCTATGTGCCAAAGTCAACACTACATCGTCTGGAGAATCCTGGAAAAATCCCCCTCGAACTTATCGAGGTGCAAAATGGTGAGTATGTTGAAGAGGACGATATTGTCAGGTTTGAAGACACCTATGGCCGCGGTAGTAACGACTGAGCATTGAAAAGCTCTCTAAGTGGTCCCTCAAGATTACGAGAAAAGTTGCTACCGGCTATTTGATACCTCAGTGACAGCTTCGCCTTTGAACTATATATATCTTGAAAATCTGGCCATACCTTCCCTTTTATCTGAGCCTTTATTGGCCCTTTTATCATAAGACGTGATATCTCAAGCACTCCATTCTTAAAGGTACCTTTAAATCTGATTTCGTCCAGCCTGTAAGTCATTCCACCTAAAGGTAACCTCAGGTTTCTTACTTTCATGTCAGCATCAGCCTTTTCTAATATGCCCTTATCTACATCAACCAGTGCATACAATTTACCATTTATCTCAGCACCGGGAATATTTGGGTCTGTGTATCGATTGAATTCAGCAAACATTTCAAATCCACTGGATTGTTTTTTCAGCCTTATAAAAAGACCATCCCTGCTTATAGCTGCTACATCCCTTTGAAGAAATATCGAAAGAGGGTTTATCTTTACCAGAAGGTCATCCTCTTTGAGTCTATAGCCTTTGTAACGGGCCTCTATGCTTTTAAACCTGAGGCTAAAAGGAGTGACCTCTGAAAGGGCATAACTTATCTTTACCGGTTTTCCTTCAAGGGCCTTATCGATAACCGATGTATAAATAATCCTGTAGGGAAACCATATATAAATGCCTATCAGAAAGGAGATAAGAAAAAGTCCGAGTCTTATCATTTCATCTTTTCAATCTGTATCCGAAGGTCAGCAAGCTCTGGTGCATCATATCTCTTGGTTATAGTAAAACTCCTTACACGCAGATTTCTATAATCCCTTATTCGTACAAAAAGATCAACAATACTTCTCAGGGTCATACGGTTGTAAAATACCTCTACTACCTCATTTGTGCCTGGTACCGGTTTAATGGAGTTTATCTTATCAGACACGCCAAGCTCATTGCTAATGTTCTGCACAAAGGTCAGAACACCCCCTTCCAGGGTACCAGTTCTTTGAGAACTCCCCAACCGGCTCAATTTTTTATATTCAGCAGAAAGACGGGCAACCTTCTGATACTGTTTTCTTAGTTCTTCTGTCTGGCTCAGTATACTTTCAACCCTGCCCTGCCCTATCAGGTAGGTTATCACAAAAAGCACCACTGCCACAGCCGAAACCAGTAGTCTGTATCTCATTTGTTTATCCTCCCGGTTACCACAAACTCAACGGTCTTTTTCTTTACCTTTGCCGATTCTGTCTTAAACTCCAGATCCAGTAACCTTGAGAGTGTATTAACAGCACCGTCCAGGTCTTCCAGGCTTTTTGCTTTACCCTTTATCTTCAGAAGCTCGTTTCCTAAATTAACCGATTCAATAGTTCCTCGTTGTTCAAAGGCCCTGGTCAGGGCATAAAGAATCCTTACAGGCTCAAGAGATGAACTCATGTTCTTTTTAAGCCTGTCTACCTTGAAAAGTAACATTCCGTAAGGGTCTGCCTCTTTAGCAACTCCTGCCTCCATGTAAATCCTGTTTATAGCCTCCTCATAAGCACTTATCTCCTTTTTATAGGTTGCTATTTTTAATACAATAGAGGCTATCAATAAAAGATAAACAACCCCCCAGAACAGTAAATCCCTTTTTATCACAGCAAAAACCGGTTTCTTTTCCTCTGCCACAACCCTCTTTAGATCAATCTGTTTCAGCTCTTTCGAATCATATAACCTATCTATCAACTCAACCAGATAATCGTATCCTTTTTCAGCCAGATCAATATTCTGATTTATTGCCGAATTGTCGTATCCCTCTACCTCTCCATGTATATGAACAAATCCGTCTCTTTCTTTTATCAGGCAGGTCTTTTCCGTTTTAAACATAAAGGTTCCATTTATTGCCTTTATTGCTAAAAGGGAGGGCACTGTAACCATAGATGCCTTTGTAAACAACCCATTCAGCCTTCTGGTGGCCTCTTTGAACCGGCTTGAATAAAGACAGGCAATCACTGGTGAGGTAGCTACAAAACCAAAATCATCCTCAGAAAGGGTCCTGTCAGGAAACATTCCCTCAATATACAACCTGACCATTTCGTGTAAACGTCTCTTTTTTGTTGGTTCTATCTCTGTATGAATAAGAGTTACAACACTGTCTGGCAATACAAGGATGTAGCCAGGGGTGAGCTGCTCTATAGACTTCACAGTCAGATGCTCCGGCTCTTCCTTGCCTGCCCTGTATAGCAGAAACTCCTCTTCTTTACAGATAACAATATCAGGTCTTGCCATAGAAAACCTTTGCCTTTTCAAAGTATTTTACGACTTTGGTTTTACCCGATGAACGCCTCATCACTGCAGTAACATCCACTGTGGTTTTGTTTACCTCAGAAGAGACTTGCACATAAAAATAGCTGCTTTTCACTGTAATAAACTTCTGTATCTGAAGATAAAGCTCATCATCAATTCCTGGCACCTTTCTCAATTCAGAGATATCCTCAAAGGGATGTTCATCCCTGTACTTTATTATTTCATCAACATAGGTTTCAAGCTCTGGTAGATATGCCGTTAAGACCTCTGGAGGTGCAAAGTTTATATTTATTTTACCATCGGTTTCTTCGGTGTTGAAAAAAGAAATATCCTTTGCCTTCATCCCAAACTCATCTCTATGGATGTATAGCTCTCCGATACTAAACGGGGTATCTTGTTTCAGATATTCCCTGAGGCCATCGATATCAATATCCGGGTCTATCTCCCGGATAGCATTTTCTATCCTCTGCATCATCTGGTCATCCTTGCTTGTAAGCATCCTCAAGGGTAATCTGCTGTTTAACGGTACAACCCTGATATACACATAACCTTCCGGGGTTGGCAGAGGTGGTATCTCAGCCCAGCCCTCACCGGGGTGGTCGTAGTAATTGTCGTCTTCATCAAACACCTTGACAAGCCCCTTTAATGCTGTTGAGCAATATATATATCCCTGAAGCCTGTTCTGTGAGAGGGTAATCCCCTCGTACTCGGTAGAGGCCCTCTCTGTTTGTGTAACAGTCAATGAGATCAGAGAGGCAACTATCACCAGCACAGATATAAGCACTGCTCCACTTCGGTCTTTTATATCAAACGTCCACCTGTGATGCTCCATCTCTTTCCCCTGTATTTGTATAGGACCTTGAGAAAGTCGTCAGAGCCGGCCTTTTCAACCCAGCTATTTTCAAAAAAAAGCATTACCTTAAAGTCATCAATACCTTCTATCAATCTAAGTTTCATTAAAGACTCACCAGTAGATGAAATCTCCTGTCTAAATAACACGAACCGTTCATTAATATCCTCAACAAAATAAGTCACCCTAACCGGCCGAGAATACCCGTAATGTAAACTATGGGTTGTATTGAACTCTATTCGATCGCCGTAAAAGTCGTTTCTTACTGTTACTTTATCAATCATACATCTGAGGTCCGATCTCAGAAGTTCAGAAAGCATAACATACTCTCTGAATCCCTCCACCCTTTTAGTCAGGGCATCCTCTGTACTAAGGGTAGTGGCAAAGGCTGAATAAAGGGCAGACAGTATAATTGCACTGATTGCAAGGGCAATCAGCACCTCTACTAAAGTAAGCCCCTTTTTATTTGTAGTAATGAAGCTCAACCTGGTAGTCATTCTTTTTTACCTCTATTGTGTATTGCTTTATATCGAATACCCCAAGAGGCTTACTGGTGATTTTATACTTCACTCCGCTGTAACCATCAAGGTTCTCAAACAATCCCATTTCCGTAAACACTCCTCTTTCCTTGTATGCCCTGTAAATCAGGTCGCTGGATGCCTCAAGAAGTTCAACCTTTGTAAGGGTGGCCTGGGTTGTCTTTATACTTGACCTTAGAAGCACATAAAGCCCTGAAAGGGAGATAGCAAGTACCACTGTTGCTATCAACACCTCAAGCAAAGTAAATCCTGCACTATCCTTAAACACCCTCAATCTTAACCTCACAAAGCAGTGGTCTGCTCACAATTCTCTTATCATTAGAAAGTTTTAGCCTGAAATAATCACAGATACCATCGGGATAAATCCTTACCGAAAACTCTAATCCTTCAGGCCGTTTTTCATTCACCCTTGCCTCAAGTAACTCGGCCCCCTCTGGAAGACTGTATTGTTTTTCACCGTAGTAATAGTTGTTACTTCCGAGTACAAACTTTAGTTTAAGGGTCTCTTTTTTAGATGCCGCCTCATGTTTTGCCTTATCAAGCAGTTTATTCATTTCAGAAAGTGGTATAGTACCCCTTTCCAGTATACCATTTATCACCCTGGGCACCAGCACAAACATAGCCACCGACATGATAGCAAGCACCACCATCATTTCTATAAAAGTAAACCCCTTCGCTTCTCTAATACTCACCATTTCTCACCCAATCCCACTATAAGTCCCAAATCCTAAATCTAAAATCATAAATCTGCAATCCTAAAACTCAAAACTCAAATCTCAAATCTAAAATCTAAAATCTGAAATTCCCTCACTTAATCTCCCAGCTCTTGATATCGGCATCAAAGCCTGTTCCGCCAGGTTTTCCGTCGGCTCCAAGGCTTATAATCTCATAATCTCTTCCATCATCACCAGGGCTTCTGTATATGTACTTGTGTCCCCAGGGGTCAAGTGGTTCTTCATCATAATCCAGGTAACCACCCTCAGGATAATGCTTTGGTATGGGCTCGATGTCGGGCTTTTTTATCAATGCCCTAAGCCCCTGCTCGGTGGTAGGATAAAATCCATTGTCGAGCTTGAACATCTTTAAAGCCGACTCTATGGCCTTGATATCATTTTTTGCCTTTACAACCCTGGCCTGGTCTGGTCTGCTAAGTATCTTGGGCACCAAAAAGGTAGCAAGAATACCGAGTATTATCACCACAACCATCAACTCGATAAGGGTAAAACCTTCCTGTCCTCTAAATCTCTTCATCCTTTATACCTCCATCAATCTAAAATCCCAAACCCTAAATCTAAAATCTGAAATCTGAAATCTTAAATTACCTAACCATTTGGTTTAGCTGAAAGATTGGCAACATTATTGATAACACAATAAAGCCAACCACAGCACCAAGTAACAAAATCATCAGAGGCTCAGCAAGTGATACAACCCTTTTGGTAATCTTTTCCACATCCTTTCTCATGAAATGAGAAACCCTCAGAAGAAAATCACTGAGTTCGCCTGTGCTTTCTCCAGTAACCACGGTGGCCTTGAACATATCATCAAACAGTCTCGACTGTCTTATTACTTCAGAAAAGGCCCTACCCTTTTGAACCTCTTCAACCACCCTGTCTATCTCATTCTGAAATATGCTGTTAGACACTGTTCCCCTGCACCCTTTAAGGGCAACCACAAGGGGGATGCCTTCTTTAAGCTGAAAGGCAAGCATTTCAGCAAACCTCGATATTATTGCCTTCTTATACAACTCTATACTTATTAAATAACTATCTATCCTCTTTTTAAGCTTCCCATCCCTTTTGTAGTCCCTGTAAATAAAGGCAATCACTGCACCAAGAATCACCGTTAAAATTAATCCATAACTTTTCAAAAAACTTCCCCAATAAACGAGCATCTTTGTTATCATTGGCAGTTCGATTTTAACCGATTTGAAGATCTTTATCATCTTGGGCATCACATACATCAGCAGAAACCCCACAACACCACTACCGACAATGGCAACCACAAAGGGATAGGTAAGGGCTGTTTTCAGTTGCGACTCCTGTTCTTTTCTACGTTCCTCATACTCTGCTATACTGAGAAGCACCTCCGAGAGGCCGCCTGTAGCCTCGGCAACCCTCACCATATTTACATATATATCAGGAAATATTTTCGGAAACCGGGAAAGGGCCTCTGAAAACCGTATTCCCTTTGTTATATCATCCTTTATTTCAGAAAGCACACCTGAAATAGAACGGTTAGTAGCCTGCGTAGAGGCAATCTCGAGGCTCTTCGTAAGGGGCAGGCCGCATCTGAGCATCACACCAATCTGAAAAAACAGATAGCCAATATCAACCCTTTTTCTGAAAATATCTCTTTTTTTCTTTTTTGCCTCGACGATTTCAAAGGGGAGGATATCTTTGAGGCGAAGGCTCTGCAATGCAGCCCTTTTATCCGTTGCCTCTACCACACCATCTACCACATTACCTGTTTTATCGTATCCCTTATATCTATAAAGTGCCATTAACTCTGCGTAGTGGCTGTTAGAACCTCTTCAGGTGTTGTTATTCCTCTTCTGATAAGCTCCACCCCGTTTTCAAACATGCTCTTCATATGCTTTTTTATTGCCATTGCCTTTATCTGGGATGAATTTGCCTTTTTCATTATCAGCTTTCTGATATCATCATCTATTTGTAAAAACTCAAAGATACCTGTTCTTCCTTTATAACCTGTACCAAGGCATTCACTGCAGCCCTTGCCTCGATAGAAGCTGTCTATCTCTATGCCTCTTTGCCTGAAAAAGTACGCCATCTCATCAGACATCTCCACCTTTTCTTTACAATGTGGACATATCTTGCGCACAAGCCTCTGCCCTATTACCAGCAGCAGACTGCTTGCTATCAGGAAGGGCTCTATATTCATGTCAATCAACCTTGCCACAGCAGTTGGGGCATCGGAGGTATGGAGGGTAGTTAATACAAGATGTCCTGTGAGGGAGGCCTGAATGGCAGCCTCTGCAGTCTCTTCATCCCTGATCTCACCAACTAATATAACATCGGGGTCCTGCCTTAGAAATGTCCTTATCGAGCGTGCGAAGGTCACCCCCGTTGCCGGATTCACCTGAACCTGCACTATTCCATCTATCCTGTACTCGACAGGGTCTTCAATAGTTACAATGTTTATCGACTCATCCTTTATCTCATTTATCGAGGCATACAGGGTGGTTGTCTTACCGCTACCCGTCGGCCCTGTAACCAGTATTATCCCGTTTGGCGATCTTAGAAGCATCTTTAAAAGTCTGAGTCGGGGTTCATCAATGCCAAGGGAGGAAAGGCTTAGCACCTGTTCAGAACGCTGAAGCAAACGAAGCACCACTTTCTCGCCCGAAGCAGTTGGAATTGTTGAAACCCTTATATCAATGCTCTTTGTACCAAACTGTATGTTGATCCTTCCATCCTGGGGCCTTCTGGTTTCAGCCACATCAAGATTGGCCATAACCTTGATTCTTGCTACTATGAACTCCTGTAATCCCCTGTCAAGGGTCTTTACCGTTTTGAGGCGGCCATCAATCCTGTATCGTACATTCAGTCCCTTTTCCCTACCCTCTATATGTATGTCACTTGCTCCAGATCGAATCGCATCCATAATTATCTGATTAACCAGCTTAACAACAGGGGCATCTTCACCCACTCCGCTAAGGATATCATATCCCTCCGCCTCTGAAACCGCTCCTTCTATATCCACATCTACATCCTCAGAAAGCAGAAAGGAGTATTGTTCTGCAGTCCTCAGAAGCTCTTCCTGGTCTACAAACCTGCACCTTGCCAGTTTACCAAGCCTGAAGGCAAGAAGGCTGGCCTTTTGTGCCCCCTGAGTCGAGCTGACAATAAATTCTATTTCCCTGTCATTTTGTGACAGGGGAAAAAAATCGGACCTGTCAGAATACCTCTTGTACAGCTCTATTGTATCGTGGCCAAGCCTTTCCTCATCAACCGATATCTCTTTCATAAAACTATTATACCCTTTAGTATTGAAGTATATAAATCAAAGACAATGAGGACCCTTAGGGCATTATCTATACTGGTAAATAAAGGCCTCAAGCCCCTCTTTCCTCTCCAGACGTCTCTTAATGAATGAGGCAGGAGCAAGACTATCGAACTGACCAATCAATACCCTGTACCCATTGGGTTCTTTCTTTACTACACCCTGGTAGCCATGACTTTCAAGTAGATAAAGGAGCCTTTTTGCATTTCTTTCTGATCTGAAAAAACCCACCTGCACAGCATACATTGGCTTTATAGGTTCCTCTTCTGGCTCCTTTTGTACTTTTTGTTGTGTTTTTAAATTAAAAAGTTCCTCATTTATTTGAAGTCTTGTATTACTTTTTAGGCTGACTACATTGTTTAACAATACAGGCTTATAGTTAAAAACATACTCTGTTTCTCTTTCTCTGGAATTAGCTGGTGGTTCGTTGATGGAGCCATCTGGTGGCCCTGAGTCCTTCACATCCTTTTCTAAAAGTCTGTCCTTTTCAGCAGAGCCCACTATTTCTCTTTTTTCATTGGTAAGGTCCTGCATGTTTTTTCTTGTCCTGATAATTCTTGTGTTAATAAAAACCATCATGTTTGTCTTTTCAGATGTTTTTTCTGTTGCCCTGAATAGATATCCCAGAATTG
>JAADIE010000056.1:0-1076 GCA_013151495.1 Nitrospirota bacterium
AATAGCGCTATCTGGAAAGTACAACCAGGTAAGGTCGGTAATGATATCGGTATTATAAAAAAGCACAACTAAAATAAGATCTCTGTAATCAAGTTCATCTGCAGCCTGGAGGACATCATCTGGAGGAGATGGATAGAGCAACTTTACAAGATAATTCAATGGTATTGTTGATATACAGTTTTTTACTTTTAAATCAAACATACCACTTTTTGTTATTATAGTAGCCCTTTCTAATCGATTATTATTATGGAAAATCCTGAGTACAGATGCCTCTTTTAGTACCTCTCCATGGGGGTGGGTGGCAATCTCCAGTGCATCAGCTATCTGGCCAATACCATAACGAGGGTAAAGAAACTCCTCTGCCAGGGTTTTCCTGTTACGATCTTTTTTAAACATATCAAAGATTGCTTTAGATAATGAAAGGCCCTGGATTCTCTTTGAGATCCAATCCTGATTTATCAAAGCAGGAGGCAGACCCCATACCTTCTCTGTGTATTCCTTGAAATATATCCTGTAGAGGGTATATCCAAAGTTTTTTCTTACCCAGCTTTGAAGGTTATTGCCCTCTATTCTGTAAAAAATCCTGTGATAAAGATAGTCAAGTAGCGCATAGGCTGAGCGAAATGGGCCAATACCGGTTAAGGCACCTTTAAGACGAAGTGGATAATCGATCATTTTACCATTAAGTAGTATTTTGCTTTTTCTCTTTACAGTTAGTAGATCGTCCTTTAGAAGGTTTCTTACCAGTTTATCAATTTCAGCAATACTGGTTAAAAACCTGTGTCCTCCTATATCAAATCTGAAGCCCTGATGTTTTATGGTTCGTGAAAGGCCACCGGTGTCTGCCTCCCTTTCTATTAACAAAAAAGGTATAGATTCACAGGAAAGCCTGTATCCAGCTGTTAAACCAGCCAGGCCGCCGCCAAGAATGATATTGTTCATCGTGCTACCAGAACAGGTATCTCTGCGTTATTTACTACTTCACGACTTACACTTCCGAGAAACATATTGTGTAACCTTCTGCCACGAGAACCAATTATAATCATATCGGCGTTTAATTCTTTTGCAGCCTTTAG
>JAADIE010000056.1:1085-3576 GCA_013151495.1 Nitrospirota bacterium
GAATCTCTTCTGCCGGAAGTCCAGCTCTAACAACTCTAATTATATTTCTGACACCTCTTTTTTTAAGCTCTTCCTCAAAAAAATCAAGAAGTTTTTCTGTTTTTTTATCAAGCTTTTCTTTGTATTCGGTTCCTTCCAGAGCCTCTTTAAGCGTACTGATTTCAGAGTCACTTAAAAGAAGGTCATCCATTATTGAATGACCTTCAAGTTTTTGAACATGTAAAAGATAGACCTCTTCGGGCATGGCACATTTAAAGAACTTCCCTGCTGCCTCCACCACTGCCAGAGAAGCCTTTGTATCGTCAACACTTAAAAGTAGCCTTTTCATTTTTCCTCCCGGAATTACTCTTCAGAGATTTCCTGATAATATTTGAGCATATCTTCTGACAGACCTTCTGCACCTTCAAGTTCACTACCACCACCATAGCCTGCAGCCTCGACCGCTTCAAAATAGCCAGGTTCAGTGCCTGTTTTAGCCGAGATTGTATAACCAAGGGCGAAACCAACAAACCAGACTAATATAGCAATAATAAGCATCGAGCCGGTTTTCATCTTGTTATCCTCCTTATTCTGATTCTCCGGCACCTTCGCCTCCTTCAATATCCTTGTAGAGATTTTCATACTCCTTCATTAGTTCATCTTCCTGCTCTGCTGGTGCCTGAATAGACTGTCCACCAACCCCAAAACCGACCTCCATAAAAGGTGGAACAGCATATCCCATCATAAATCCCAGAAACCCCAGCACTATTATAATTATTATCCATAAGGGTTTGCTCATCTCTTATACCTCCCCATCAGCTTTTTCTTATTCTAAATGTAAACTTACCACCATCTTTCAACTTTTCTATTATTTCGTTACCATTTGACTCACACATTGCTGAAATGGACTCTGAGGAAGATGGGTTATCAAAAACCACCTCAAGAATATCACCACTTTGTAACTTCTCAAGGGCCTTTTTGGTATAGATCTGTGGATGCGGACAGACATAACCTGTTACATCAAGCATATAAAGCCCATCAGATTTCTTTTCGAATTTCATTGCCATGATTCGTTACCTCCTTTTTTAGTTTTTATTTAAAGTTCAAATTCGAGAGCTTCCATTTCCTTGGCCATCTTTCTTTCAGTCCACCAGTTAAAGAACTTGACACCAATGTAGGCGCCACCAATCATTCCAATGCCAAATAGCCAGCCTGATGGATCACCGTTTGCTGCCCTGACAAAGAAGGCACCAACATTACAACCAAGAGCAAGCCTGGAGCCTATTCCCATAAAGAAACCACCTAACAATGCCCAGATAGCCAGCTCTTTTGTGGGCATTTTGAGCTTGAACTCATTATGGAGAAGTGCCATTACTGCAGCACCACCTATAAGGGCAACCGACATCCAGTCAGCAGGGTTTATCGCAGGATTTGGGATACCATTTACCCATCCAAAAAAGATGTTGTCCATGTAGTTTCGACCAAAGATTTTCTGTAATGCCCATCCAACCCACTGTGCCTCCTGAGTTGTTACATACCAGTAGCCCGGATCGAAAACCGTACCCTTTGCAGATAGACCATAATCGAACCCGAGCCTTTCAAGCAAAGTGCCAGCATTTTTAATTCCAAACTTCATCCTTAGACCTTCTATAACAAACATCTGTAAGCCGCAGGCAATTCCAAGGAACAGTCCTGCAATAGCGGTTCTCTTGGATGCTGCGATCATGCCCCAGAAACCCTTAATGTGATCAGCCAATGTGGCACTTCTGCCTTCGGCTTCAACCCTTTTAGCTACATTTCTCTTTACCCAGACAAAATATACCCAGGTAAGTAGAATAAATGCAGGAATAACAACACCAACAAAAAAGTTACCTATGAAAGCCCCGGTAATGGAATCGGTTCTCATACCGAGCATTTCAGCAAATCTTAACACTGGTTTGTCCCAGACATAGCCAGCAAGATACTGATCCACCCAGCCATCTGCTACATTAATAGACTCGGGAAGACCCTTCTGAAGTGCAGAGACCCTCCAGGATTCAGGCACCAGTTTATTGAACCAGCCACCAACATCAACGAAGTTTGCCTGGGTAACACTGATTGAAAGGATAACCAGAAGCGATACTCCATTTCCCTCACCTGTTTTATACAGAGAACCAGAGGCACAACCACCAGCAAAAACCATCCCCACGCCAAAGATGAGCCCCGCAATAACTGCATGGATACTTGTTGGAGCTGGATGGAAAGTACTCCAACCGGTAGCATTAACAAAAGCTGAAGTAAAGGCGAATAATACCGTTGCTATCATGATTCCAACAACCATTCTCGGTACACCCACCGCAAAGAGATCTCTGAAGGCAGAAGCAAAGCAAAATCTTCCATACTGTAAGCACATTCCATAGATGAAGCCAAACCATAGATAAGCCTGCAGATAGACATAGTACTCATGGAAACCATAGGTGAGGACACTGATAAACACGAAAAAACCAACAATTACAAATGCCCAGATTTTGTT
>JAADIE010000065.1 GCA_013151495.1 Nitrospirota bacterium
GTTTTTATTCAGTCAGGGAATAATATATTTACGGACATTATTTTTGATCTAACCAGGAAGGTTTCACGGACATTTTTTATGATCTAATGCGACCAATAGACTTTTTATGAAACAAAATTTTATAATAATAAAATTTTGTTTGAGGAGGTGACCAAATTGTATATCGTAACAGTAGATGCTGACAAATGCGAGGGTTGTGAGGAGTGTGTAAACATCTGTCCACAGGGTGTTTTCGAGATGGAGGATGGAAAATCAAACCCTGTAAACTCCTCAGAATGTGTTTATTGTGAAAGCTGCCTTGGCGTATGCCCGGCAGAATGTATCACCATCACTGAGATGTAATTTATTACATCTTTTGAATCTAAAAAAAGGGGCTCTATAAAAGAGCCCCTTTTTATTTAAGTTTAGAAAGTCGTAACAAATATTATTTAGGATTATTTCTTCTGGATGTAAATCTCCCAGTAACCCTTATCCTCAAGTTTTACTACCTCGTATGGATAACCCTGCTTTTCACAATACCTTGGAATAGAATCCTCTGCTGATGCAGGTGCATCACAGAGAATCTTCAGCAGGTCACCACTGTTCATCTTTTCCAGTTTCTTTTTTGTCAGAACCAGAGGATAAGGACAAACCCTGCCAAGCACATCCAGGGTATCAGTTGGTTCCATGCTTTTGAGATCAGACATAGCTTCCTCCTTAATGCTGTTTTTTTAGAAAAACATTATATGATCAGCAGACTCCATCTCCTGATGGATCTGCTCATAGGGTACGACCTCCGTTGTTATCTCTGCACCGAGTTCCTCGGCATCCATTACAATCTGGTCTTCGGTAAGACCAAATTTCTCAAGGTCCTCTTTGCATACAAGCACTCTGAGATCCAGCAGTAAAGCATTTTTTATGTGCATCTCAAGACTTGTAACACCATAAATATCAAGGGCCTTCTGATCTTTCAAACAGTTAAGTACACCTTCTCCTATAAAGGCAATAACAGGCTCTACATTATCTCCATCATCAAGATAAATCTCCACTGTCTGGCTTGCAATTGCATGGGTAAGGGCAAGCCTTGAAGTTTCTGATTTATAGGGAAGCTTTTCAATTATAAATGCATATTTCTTAATAGCCATATTACTCACCTCCTATATGAAAAACTCTATCTGCACTGAAAGCACTTGCAAGATACCAGTCCATACTATGGATATTTACACCTTCCATAGTATCCTCTTTATCAATTCCCCTTGCCTTGGCGCAGGCCTCACAAATGGTTATCTGGAACTTTCCTGTTTTAATTAACTCCTCTACAGTGCCTGCAAGATAAGAATAATCTCTGAACTTGCTCTGACGGGTTTTGCCCAGCATGGTGGCGTTACCTGAAAGCCATAGGTCAACTTCGTGGCCTTTTTTTACGGCTGCTTCGGCAAGCTTTACAGCAAAGTCAAGGGTCATTGATCCGACAAGAGAGGAAAAACAGCCTATCGTAAGTTTGCCCATTTTATACCTCCTTATAGCCAGATGATTTTTTCATAGTCATTAAAAATCAAATCAACCAGTCCCTCGTAGTTGATTACCTTTACCTTGGAATCCACATCTTCAGCCTTAAATCCCCTTGACTCCAGATCCTCTGAGAGGGCATAAAGCTCGGCATCCTTTGAGAGCAGTGCAGATGTGCTTCCGTCTTTCTTTAGTGTGCAATGATAGACACCGTTCTGGACGAAAACAATGCCGAACTTATCAGCCTTGAGCCTGTCTAGAATTGGTGGCTCTTTGTAGTCGTTCACAAATACCACAAGTTTCATAAATCCACCTCCTTTTTGTTGATAAGACATAAAAGAAAAAAAGCCCCAAACAATTAGTATTTTTTAGCTTATGTTTATAACAATTAATAGCTTTAATTGTCAATATAAATTTTATTAAAAAAATTAATATTTGGTATAAAATATAAAGAATTTTAAAAATTGGATACCCATGAAAAGAGTAAAACTAAAGCTATGTTATGATGGGAGTGGTTTTTCAGGCTGGCAGATTCAACCAGATGCAGTCACAGTTCAGGGTGTGCTTGAGGAGGCCATTGAACGAGTTACCGGTCAGAGAAGTCGTGTAACAGGTGCCAGCCGAACAGATGCTGGTGTGCATGCCCTTGAACAGGTTGCTGTTTTTGACACCGAATCGGCCCTGCCCCCGCTGGTTATTGTAAGGGCCCTGAACGCCAATATTCCAGTACAGGTAAGGGTCCTGGAGGCAAGCTATGTTGACGGAGATTTCCACCCCAGGTTCAGTGCCAGGGGAAAGATCTATGTGTATATTATAGAGAACTCTCAGATCAGGAGTCCCTTTTTGGTAAACTACGCATATCATAATCCCAGGAAGCTGCATGTTGATGCAATGAAAGAGGCAGCGAGCTATCTTATTGGAAGGCATGACTTCAAGTCATTCCAGGGTTCTGGTTGTTCGGCCAGGACTACTATAAGGGATTTACGAAAACTGGATATTCAGATAGTTTCAGAAGTGGGGTTTGGCCCGGTCAGGTTAACCGGGAGATTTATTCTCTTTGAATTCGAGGCCGATGCCTTTCTTAGATACATGGTACGCAATATGGTTGGCACACTTGTAGAAGTAGGGCTTGGTAAGCTACGCCCTGTTGATATAAAAGAGATCCTGAGGGCCTGTGATCGAACACGATCAGGCCCAACAGCTCCTGGCCAGGGGCTGTACTTGAAAAAGATCCTTTACTAATGCCCTTAGTGGTAGGGTTCCATGTATCTGTCTGGGCTTGTAGTCTGCAGTCTGTTCCGTAACTTTTTGCCACAGTTAAAGCAGTAATTGGCAAATAGACGATGTACGGAGTACTCGATATTCCCATATTCATCAACCGTAGGTTCCTCAAAGATAAGCCCTTCAAGGGCAAGCCCTGAAAACAGTCTGCAACATGCCCCTGAGAAGTCACCACTGATTGCTTTTTTAAGGGGTTTGCCGCAATGAGGACAGTAGTTAACCCCGAATCTAAGTGCCACAAATATTCCGATTTCCTCCTGGATAAACTCCTCAAAACCACCTTCCAATATCAGCCGGCAGCACCAGTTGAGCTTGACTGCATCCTGCTCGGCCTCTTCCAGCTCATTCCACCATGACTGGATAGATGAGTTTTTTTCCGCTTTTTTCATGATCATCACCTCTAATAATTTAATAAGCAATATTTATACCACATTCAATAAAAGAGCAATTTTATGAGAAAATAGAAGTTATAGCGAGATTAATGATGTGAGCAAATAAAAACGAGAACTGTAAGGTGACTTTCTGAGGATAAAAACAAAAATGTCTTGAATTCAGAGAATAATTAAAATATTATAAGCTCGACAGACATGCTCAGGGTGTCAAAAATTGGGAAATAAACTCCCCTTCACAGGACTCGATCCAGCCAATAATATCAAACATTCCGAAGGGTTTACTTATGGTTCTGCAACCAAGGGCCCTTGCCTTTTCCAGATCTTCCTCTGTCCATGATCCGGAAATAACCGCCACATGCTTGACGAAAAAGATATTATTGTTTTTCAAATGTTCTATAAGATCCAGTCCTTTCATATAGGGCATGTGGTTGTCGGCAATCATGAAGTCTGCCTCCATGGTCTCCTTCTCTTCAGAAAGAAAGCTTCTTGGATCAGGAAAGGCCTTCACCCTCAAGCCTGCCTCTTTAAGTATAAATTCCAGCAGGTCTCTGATTTCGTGTTCGTCTTCTAAAATAATTGCCAGTGGTTTCATTTCTTCATCTCCTGAATAATTTCCGCTGGTATTCCAACCTCCAGCTCTTTTGCATCCTCTATGCGGTCTATAGTGCCGTCTTTGCTTAGAAAGACCACCTTTTTAATCTGTGCATTCAGGATCATTCTTCTGCATAGCAGGCAGGGTCTCCCCTCAGCCAGCGAGCCATCAGCCTCAAAGCCAGCAATATAAATTGTAGCATCTTTCATTCTTTCAGGGGAACCATTTACTATGGCATTCTGCTCTGCATGAACGGCCACGCACAGTTCATAACGCTCTCCCGGCGGTACATTGAGCTCTTGTCGTTTGCATACGCCTGCATCAATACAGTTTACTGCACCTCTGGGTGAACCGTTATAACCAGTACTAACGATTACATTGTCTTTAACAATCACCGCACCATATCTTCTTCTCAGACAGGTTGAGCGGCTTGACACCACCTTAGCTATCTCAAGAAAGTACTCGTCCCAGGGTGGTCTTGTATGTTTGGTGGTTGGTTTTTTCCCGTTGTCACTCATTTCTGAATAATCCTCCTGTTAGCCACACTTGGTATGGCCACAATTGCGGCATACGGCACAGCCCCCTTCATGCTCAACTGGACCACCACATTCAGGACAGGCACCTATTTGCATTACTACATCAACTGTTTTGCTGGCCTTTCCATTTCCTCTACTCATATATAGCTCTAATGCCTTGGCAATAGCATCGGCACAGGAAGATATTTTACCACCCTTTGCCCAGGTTTGCTGATGACAGGATATACCTTTTAGCTGTTTAATTATCTCCTCAGGAGCAATATTTGATCTCAATGCAAGAGATACAAGTCTTCCTATGGCCTCAGACTGACTGGCAGCACATCCACCTGCCTTGCCCATGTGGTTAAATACCTCGAAGGGCTGTCCCTGCTCGTCCTCGTTAACGGTTACATAAAGGTTTCCACAGCCAGTCTTCATTGCCCTGGTTGTGCCCTTTATCACATCAGGACGCTTTCGGGGCACGATCTTTCCTGAAGGCAATTCATTTTCTCTTTTGCTATCGGTTGAGGACTTTTTCCCCTTGCTGAGAACCTGAACATCCCTGGAGCCATCACGATACACGGTGACACCTTTACATCCAAGGTTGTAAGCAAGAAGATATACCTTTTTTACATCCTCTGGTGTAGCATGATGAGGGAAGTTAACGGTCTTGCTTACTGCATTGTCCACATGACGCTGGAAGGCGGCCTGCATCCTTATGTGATCCTCTGGTGTAATGTCGTGGGCTGTTACAAATATGCGCTTTACATCATCAGGTATTTCGGGGATATCATGAATTGAACCTGTTTCAGAGATGCGCTCCATAAGTTCACGGGAGAAAAAGCCCCTCTCCCTGGCGACCTTTTCAAAGTATGGATTTATCTCAAGTAGCTTTGTGCCTTCAAGTACATTGCGAACAAAGCAGATAGCAAATATTGGCTCAATGCCCGAGGAACAGCCGGCAATGATACTGAGGGTACCGGTTGGTGCGATTGTGGTAACAGTTGCGTTACGCACTTTCAGACGGTTGGCATATATGCTTTTTGACCAGTTAGGAAAAACCCCTCTTTTTTCAGCCAGTTCTGCCGAGGCCTTTCTTGCCTCAGTTGATATAAAACCCATTACCCTGTCGGCCAGCGAAAGGGCCTCTTCCGAGTTGTATGGTACTCCTAATTGAACCAGCATATCAGCCCACCCCATAACACCAAGGCCTATCTTTCTGTTTGCCTTGGTCATTTCTTCTATCTGCTTTAACGGATATTTGTTTACATCAATAACATTGTCGAGAAAGTGTACAGCAGTCCAGGTAACCCTTTTTAGTCTTTCCCAGTCTACTTCACCCTTTTTGACCATCTTCGAGAGGTTTATCGAACCAAGGTTGCAGGATTCATAAGGAAGCAGGGGCTGCTCTCCACAGGGGTTTGTGCTTTCGATCTCTCCTAACTCTGGTGTGGGATTAGACCTGTTTATCCTGTCAAGAAATACAATACCTGGCTCTCCATTGCCCCAGGCATGTTTGACAATCAGATCAAAGACATAACGGGCTTTGAGTCTCTTTACTACCTTCCTGGTTCTTGGATTGACCAGGTCGTATTCTCCGTCTTCCTCCACCTTTTTCATAAACTCCTCGGTAAGGGCTACAGAGATGTTGAAATTATTGAGCCGGTCGTTGTCGTCCTTGCAGGTTATGAACTCAATAATATCTGGATGGTCTACCCTGAGGATTCCCATGTTTGCGCCCCGTCGGGTGCCTCCCTGCTTTACTGCCTCTGTTGCTGTATCAAAAACGGTCATAAAGGAGATTGGGCCTGATGAGATTCCTTTGGTAGAGCCTACAACATCACCATTAGGACGAAGCCGGGAAAAACTAAAACCGGTGCCACCACCTGATTTATGAATTATAGCAGCGTTTTTTACTGCCTCAAAGATGCTTTCCATAGAGTCTTCTACAGGCAGCACAAAACAGGCACTTAACTGGCCAAGCCTGCGGCCTGCGTTCATTAGGGTAGGACTGTTTGGTAAAAATTCAAGGGAAGTCATGAGATGATAAAATCTGTCCTCGATTAGCTCTACCTCTGTGGTTGTGACGCCATAATTAAGATCAGCCTGAGCTATAGCCCTTGCAACGCGCCTGAAAAGCTCCTCTGGTGTCTCAATAACGACCCCTTCTTCATTTTTCTTAAGATACCTTTTTTCCAGGACCTTTAAAGCATTTTCAGTTAAATTTACCTTGCCTCCCCTTTCGACTTTTGCTGAGTCCATCCAGTACCTCCGATAAAAAATTTTAATTATGTGTTTAGAGTTTCCTCTCTTACCTCTTCAAGAGTCTTGACCGCCTGAATAAGGGCTGTAAAGGGATTTTCCTTCTCAAGTGGACAGTGTTTTGTACATAAATAGGGACATCTGGTGCAATAGATCCAGTCCTTAAAGCCTTTGCAGAAGTTCAGTTTCTCCCCCTATAAGTTGTATTTGGCTATTAATTAAACCACAATATGTTGTATTTGTCAAGAAAAAAAAGCAATTTTTGTAAGACCATGATAATAAAAGATATTTCCTGTGAAATAATTGTTTATGAAATGTTAAAATGTTGCCTAAGGGGTTTTATAAGGGTATGCCAAACAAGACACTGCTTGCCATATTAAGGGTGCTCAAGAACCATGAGAACGAGATAATAGGCTCCAGGGAGATCTCCAGGGAGCTTAGACTTCTTGGTGTCAATCTTTCTGAAAGGACGGTAAGGTATCATCTTAAGATACTTGATGAGCGTGGTCTTACGGAGCCCTTTGGTAAAGAGGGTAGAAGAATAACTGAAAAGGGAAAGGAAGAGCTGGCTCTTTCGTCAGTATCGGATAGAGTGGGGTTTGTTATAAGCCGAATTGACACCCTTTCGTATTTAACCGATCTGGATCTGGAGACCATGAAAGGCCGGATTATCCTGAATGTTTCTTACTTGAACAAAAAGGATATCAAGCAGGCTATTAAGTACATGAAGCCAGTTTTTGCTTCACCTTATGTTATGAGCGACAGGATTGCAATAGCAGATGAAGGGCAGACCCTGGGAGATCTAATAGTTCCTGATGGGAAGGTAGCCATTGGTACGGTCTGTAGTGTTACGATTAACGGGATCTTTTTGAAGGAAGGTATTCCGGTGACATCCCGTTTTGGAGGTGTCCTGGAGATTACGAATAAAAGGCCAAAGCGTTTTGTTGCACTGATTAGTTACGAGGGCTCCTCCCTTGATCCACTGGAGATTTTTATCAGGGGAAAGATGACCGATGTGGTTGGTGCCATTAGACGTTCCAGAGGACGGGTATTAGCCAGTTTCAGAGAAATCCCGGTGGTCTGTTATGACAGGACTGTGGAGATTGCCGAACGCCTCAAGGAAAAGGGTATAGGGGGGATCCTGAGTATTGGCGAGCCTAACTCTCCTCACTATGAGGTTCCTGTTGGCATAGACAGGGCAGGCATGGTAATAGTGGGCGGACTGAATCCACTGGCAGCTGTGGAGGAGTATGGAATACATACCGAGAGTAAGGCAATGTCTACCCTATATGAGTATTCTGAATTGCGTCCCTTTAAGGAAGTAAGTAAGGAGTACATCTAAACTTTCTCTCCTTTTATAGTATCAAAGCTCTGGAGGTACAGTGGGTATAATGGATCGAAACAGACATCTTGAACAGACTGATAAGGCCTGTATATGGCATCCGTTTACACAAATGAAACAGTGGCAGGAGATGACTCCGGTGGTGATTGAGGAGGGAAGAGGAGAGTTTCTGAAAGATATTTACGGAAGATGGTACCTTGATGGTGTTGCCTCTTTGTGGGTTAATGTACACGGCCACAGAAAAAAGGAAATCGATGAGGCTATAAAGGCCCAGATAGACAGAATTTCCCACTCCACTCTTTTAGGGCTTGCCAATGTTCCCTCAGTTGAACTTGCTGAAAGACTTATAAAGATTGTGCCAAAGGGGCTTACAAGGGTCTTTTATTCAGACAATGGCTCAACCTCGGTGGAGATTGCCCTTAAAATGGCCTTTCAATACTGGAAAAACAGGGGTGTTCAGGGAAAGGATGCCTTTGTCTGTTTGAACAATGCCTACCATGGTGATACTATTGGTGCAGTAAGCGTTGGAGGTATTGATCTGTTTCATGAAATCTATCGTCCACTACTTTTTAAGACATACAGGGTTCCATCACCATACTGTTACAGATGTGAACTGGGGCTTGAGCCCTCAACCTGTGGCCTTAAGTGTCTGGAGGCAGTAGAGGAGGTCCTGAGTAAGCACCACAATGAAATTGCAGCCATTATACTGGAGCCCCTTGTGCAGGGTGCAGGAGGAATGATTGTTCATCCTGCTGGATATCTAAAGGGTGTCAGGGAGTTAACAAAGAGGTACAATGTGCTCTTGATTGCTGATGAGGTGGCGGTTGGTTTTGGTAGAACTGGTCGTATGTTTGCCTGCGAACATGAGGATGTGGTGCCAGACTTCCTGTGTCTTTCAAAGGGTATTACCGGTGGGTATCTTCCGCTTGCCGTAACAGTTACCACCGATGAGGTATATAATGCCTTTTTAGGGGAGTACAGGGAACTAAAGACCTTTTTCCATGGTCATTCATATACAGGGAATCCCCTTGCCTGTGCTGCTTCGCTGGCAAATCTTGAGTTGTTTGAAAAGGAAAAAACCCTTGAGGGGGTTAATAAAAAGGCCACCATCCTTGGTAAATGGCTTGATGAGATTAAAGAACTAAGGCATGTGGGTGATGCAAGGGGGATAGGGCTAATTGGAGGTGTAGAACTGGTCGAAGATAAAAAGAGCAAAAAACCCTATGCCTTTGAATTACAGATGGGCTACAGAGTTTGCAACAGTGCAAGAGAAAAGGGCCTGCTAATAAGGCCTCTTGGTAATGTGATAGTAATAATGCCACCTCTTTGCATATCTGAAGAAAATCTTCAGAAGATGCTAAGCATTATAAAAGACTCTATAGTAGAGGTAACAGAGGGCTGATTTCTCAATGGACTGTTAAGCCCTTTTTTGATATGATTAAGATAGAGAGACCGTTATGAAGAAAGGTTTAAAAACAATTTGGGCCATAGCCTTAATACTTGTTTTTACCGGTAGTATCACTTTTTCAGCTCAGCCTGAATGGAAAGAGGAGTTCGAGGCTATATGTTCGCAGGTGGTTGAGGCAGAGAACCTGACCGATAAGGAGCTAACTAGCCTGATCGAGAGGGCAGATGCTCTGTTAAATAAACTTCAGAAGATGGATCTGCCAGGCAAAAAGGTATATATTTTCAGACTGAAGAAATGCAGATCCTTTTTTGAATACATCCTTCAACTAAGAACAAAAAAAGGTCCTAAATAAAAAAATTATTAACAGGGTCTTACCCAGATTCTTTATCCTGATTAATAAATCAGCCAGAAATCTATTTTATTACTTTCTATTTAACTTAGTTGAAAAAAGATTCAGACTACCTCTATAATCAAGCTATGCTTTTTGAAAGGTTTTTAAAGAGTATTGGAAGGGTTGTGCTGAGGGAGCTACGGAATCTTGGCTCCATGTTTATATTCCTTTTTAATGCCCTGGTGCATATATTTATACCACCCTTTAAGTTTAAACAGCTCCTCAGACAGATATGGTTTCTTGGAAACAAATCGATACTCGTAATCCTCTTAACCGGTTCATTTACTGGTATGGTGCTTGCTCTTCAGATATTTTACACCCTGAGCAAGTTTGGCTCTGAGGCCCTGCTTGGCCCGGCGGTGGCACTTAGTTTAATAAGGGAGTTGGGACCTGTGCTTTCAGCCCTGATGGTTACGGGCAGGGCTGGTTCCGCCCTTACTGCCGAGATAGGAATAATGAGGATTACCGAGCAGATTGATGCCCTTTTATCAATGGCCTTAAGCCCAATCAGATACCTGGTGGTACCGAATATTGTGGCCTCCTTGATAGTCTTTCCCTTGCTGGGGGCTATTTTTGATCTGATTGGTATTTTTGGTGGATATGTGGTGGGGGTAAAGCTCCTTGGCCTCAGCTCGGGTACCTACTTTTCAAAGATGGATGAATTCATAGATATGGAGGATATAACTATTGGGTTTGTAAAGTCCCTGACCTTTGGCCTTATAGTGGCATGGGTATGCTGTTACAAGGGATACAACACAGGCTATGGTGCAAAGGGGGTCAGCAAAGCAACCACCGAAGCGGTGGTTCTGTCTTCCATATTGATTCTTGTCTGGGACTATTTTATCGGCTCTGTATGGGTGTAGAGGATGATAGAGATTATTGATTTAAGGAAGTCCTTTGATGGTATAGAGGTCTTAAGGGGCGTTAACTTAGTCATCAACGACAGGGAGTTGATGGTGATTATAGGTAAAAGCGGTGTTGGAAAGAGTGTGCTCCTTAAGCACCTGATAGGGCTTTACAGACCAGACAGTGGCAAGATACTGATAGATGGCTCTGACATTGTGCAGACCTGTGGTAAAAAGGAGGTCTGCAGATTGAGGGAGCGTTTTGGCGTGCTATTTCAGGGTGGTGCGCTGTTTGATTCGCTTACGGTTTTTGAAAATGTGGCCTTCCCGCTTCAGGAAAAAACCAAACTGCCCAAGAGGGTTATTCAGGAGAGGGTTTCAGAGGCCCTTGAGGATGTGGGCCTAAGTGGTATCGAAAATAAATACCCTGCAGAGTTAAGCGGTGGGATGAGAAAAAGGGTTGCCCTTGCAAGGGCCCTAATTACAGAGCCCTCTATAGTGCTCTTTGATGAGCCCACCACAGGCCTGGACCCAATAAGTATGCATGCCATTCATAGACTTATAGTAAGAACTCACAAGAAATACCGTTTTACCGGTATAGTTATAAGCCATGACATCCCTCAGGTGTTTGAGATTGCCGACAGGGTTGCAATGCTACATGATGGTATAATTGTAGAGGTTGGTCTTCCGGAGGAGATTCAGAACTCTGAGAATCCTATAGTCAAACAGTTTATCACCGGAAGCCTTGAAGGCCCTATAAAGGTAATGGATTAAGGAGGACGAATAGATGAAGAGAATCGATCTTGAGCTTATGGTTGGTATATTTGTGGTTTTTGGCCTGTTTTCACTTGGATATATTTCTGTTAAAATGGGAAATCTTGATCTCTTTAACAAAGAGGGATACAGGGTTTATGCAGAGTTTGAAAAGGTGGGAGGTTTAAAGCCCGGTGCCTCGGTTGAGATAGCCGGGGTTGCCGTGGGAAGGGTAAGAGATGTCAGACTGACCGAGGATTATACGGCACTGGTTGAGATGACGATAAAGACAGATGTAAAGCTACAGCAGGATGCCATTGCCTCTGTCAAGACAAAGGGACTAATCGGTGAAAAGTATATCGAGATAACACCGGGTGGTGCTGAAGAAACCATACCAAATGGTGGACGAATAGAGGAGACCGAGTCGGCCGTTGATATCGAGGAGCTCATATCAAAGTTTGTTTTTGGCAAGGTTGAATAAACTGGAGGATAAAATGAAAAAGTCGGTGGCAGTGTTTTTACTGATAATGGCAATGACCATGACGGTAGTGGTCTTTCAGGCCCGGGCACAGGAAGACCCCTTTTCTGATGAGGGTATTGATGAGCAGGAGCAGATAGAGGTGGCAGACCCTCTGGAGCCCTGGAACAGGCTTATGTTTCAGTTTAATGACAGGCTTTATTTCTGGGTGCTTAAACCTGTTGCAAAGGGCTATTCCTTTGTGTTTCCACAGGATGCCAGGGTGGCAATAAGGAACTTCTTTCATAACCTTTTTACCCCAATCAGGCTGGTAAATGATGTGCTTCAGGGTAAGTTAGACCGGGCAGCAAAGGAGTTTGCCCGATTTTGCGTAAACACAACGGCAGGGGTATTTGGCTTCAACGATGTGGCAGCCAGGGAGCTTAATCTAAAGGTGCCAGATGAGGACTTTGGCCAGACCCTTGGTCATTATGGCATGGGGCATGGTTTTTACATTGTGTGGCCCGTGCTGGGGCCATCATCATTAAGGGACACCTTCGGGCTTATTGGTGACCTTATGCTTGATCCCCTTAGTTATATAAATGCCGAGCAATCGTTGATGATGCGCTCTGTATATACAATAAACACCACATCACTTAAGATTGGTGAATACGAAGACCTGAAAAAAGGTGCCCTCGACCCATACATATCCGTGCAGGACGCCTATCTACAGTACAGACTTGAACAGACAAGGAAATAAACCAGGGAGGTTATCTGTGATATGAAGAACATCGCCAGGTTATGTGTTTTAATAGCTGCTATGTTGATACTGGTTAATCCGGCTCTTGCGTCTGGACCCCTTGAGACATTAAAAGATGCCGTCGATGATGTGATAGAAATTCTTAAGAAACCTGAGTTGAAGGGCCCTGAACATGAAGAGGAGCGTAAAAGGGCTATCAGAGAGGCAGTTAGCAGGGTCTTTGATTTTAGGGAAATGGCAAAGAGGTCTCTTTCCAGGTACTGGAGAAAACTTGACGATAAGCAAAGAGAGGAGTTTGTAGAGCTTTATAGGGGACTGCTTGAAAGAACCTACCTGAAGAGGATCGAGGCATATCAGAATGAAAGGATTGTGTATAAGGGTGAAAGAATTCGGGACAGATATGCCCTTGTTAAGACCATTGTAATCACAGATAAACAGGTGGAGATACCGGTTGATTATAAACTGATCAAAAGAGAAAAGGGCTGGATGGTGTATGATGTTGTAATTGAAGGCGTAAGCCTTGTGAATAACTACAGAAAACAGTTCAAAAGCATCATAAGGCGGTCTTCTTACGATGGACTGGTTAAGATGCTCAGACAGAAGCAGAATTAGTTATCTCTTTTGAAAAAATTTTACTCTTCTGGTGATCTTTATCCATATTGCTGAGCCAGCCATAACCAGGATGAAGGCAATACCTAATTTAGCCGTAAGAGGGAGTAGTTGTCCCTTAATCTGGGCCTCTTTAAGCTCGAATATTCTAAAGGTTAAAATCCTGGGAATCGAGCCTAACATCAGCCCAATGAGAGTGTAAAAGAATATTTTAGCCATAAGATTGTAAACTCTGATATAAAAGAGCCTATTTTTTGCCTCTCTGGCCCTCTCCACCTTATCCACAATAAACCATGTTACAGTTGCAGTGGCCATAATCATGGCAGTCGCCAGATCGTGAAAGTAGTTGTTCACCATTAAAACAGTGGCCACAGCTTTTGTCATAACATGTTATCTTATAACCACGGGATTAAGGATGTCAATTCAGATAGATTTAAACTATTTTGTAACAAGAACACTGCACTGAGCCAGGGCAATAACTCTTTCAGCAACCGATCCAAGCAAGAGCTTTTTAATACCTGTTCTGCCATGGCTTCCAATAACTATAAGGTCCACATCTTTTACCTGTGCAGTTGTTGTAATGGCCTCGTATGGGGTGCCTATAACCGGCAGGGTTTCTATTGCAAGACCCTTGTTTTTTGCCTTCTTTTCGAGCAATTCAAGATGCTCCTTAATATTCTTTAGTTCATCTTCTATGGTTGCAACTGAAATGGCTATCAGGGAGGAGTTGTACTTGTCAGCCAGAACTAATGCCTTTTTAAAGGCCTTCTGGCTTTGCTCTGAGCCATCTGTGCAAATCAATATCTTTTTAAAGACAAGCCTTCCTGCCCTGGGTACAACAAATACATCTCGATCTGAGTGACCAATTACCAGGGCAGTTACGCTTCCTAACATTAGCTTCATTAGTCCCCTTAGTCCTCGTCTGCCCATAATGATAAAATCAACATCTCTCTCTTTAGCCTCATTAACTATGAAAATGTAGGGCTCTTCCCCTTCGTGGAATATGGTTTCACAGGATACAGATGCTTCTGCTGCCCGTTTGCTAACAGTTTCAAGGGTCTGTCTGGTCTGGCGTTCAATCTTTTCAGTAATCTCAGGAGAATATCCCATTAGCTCCGTGTTAACCTGTGCTACCGAGATTACAAAAAGCCTTGCCCCTTCTTTCCTTCCGAGGTTAATAGCCTCTCTTACCGCCCCCTCACTAAACCTTGAGCCATCAGTGGCTAATAAGATCCTTTTTGGTTCTAATAGTCTTTTAAATTCTGACATCTCCCCCACCCCCTT
>JAADIE010000022.1 GCA_013151495.1 Nitrospirota bacterium
TCCTATCAGCTATTTAGAGGTCGATGCAAAAACTGTTGATACTTACCTCCAATGAGTTAAAATAATACCCAAATCCTATTGTTAGAATAACAAAGGATAACTGAAATTAATGGTATGGTAGAGTCTGAAGGGTTTTGAATTTTGCATAAGATTGTTCTTCAGGGGCTTTGCCCCTGCGCCCCCAGAGGAAAGAAAAAAATTATACTCCGGCAGCATCTGTCCAGTATAAAATCCTGACAAGGCAGGGCACCTCATAAAAATAAGACAATCCACAGGATTACTCAATATAGCAACCTGTTTTTCAATGCCATAGTACAGAACATGTAAAAAATCAATTATACAGGCCTAAAGGTGGTGAAGAAGACCATGTAGCAATACCGACAGTAACTTACATCAAGATACTTATCTATCACCTGAAGACTGAAAAGACTGTTTTTTTATAATTTAAATCCCATTGCATCAATGTCCTGATGAACCACCTTTAGGCCTTGGTTCATAATGAAAGCCCTCTTTTTTCAAAGGTGTGGTGCTTATTTTTCTTCGGCACCCTGCCTTTCTCCTTCATAGAATTTTTTTGGACAGCAGTAAAACTCCGGGAAGTTTGAGGGGCAGTGCCCCTCAAAGCTCTGAATCGCAAAATTCCCTCGGAAACTGGGGTACCCCGAAAAGTCGTAGACTTTTTGGGGCAGAGGCCTTGGATGTCCGCTGAGAATAGGGGCCCCCAGAAAATCGGAAGATTTTCCGGGGTGTATGAGATGTGTAAGACTCTACCATACCACTCCTTTTAGAGATTGCCAGTTTTTTATTACAACTAAATTTGGGAATTTATAGGAGTGATGAGGATAACTACATCTGATTATATCCGGTTCTATCCCACCATACATTGTAACCATTCCTGCGATTTCTGTTTTAACACAAATGTACCTTTTATGGGGATGATAGGTACACCTCTGTAACAGCATGGTACGTTATGAGAGATTGGAGATGTTTTTATTTGACAAAGAAATAACAAATAAAGTATTTTTATATAAAAGGGGAGGTGACTTATGAGTTTAAAAGATGCCCAAAGGTATATCAGAGAGCTTCATAAGAAACAGAGCAATCCCTATCTCTGGCCTGACTATCTCACAGGATTGCCTGACAGACAGGGGGTGCTAAGAAAACTGGATTCAATCTATCCGAAGATTGGTCAATACGGGATTGCCTGTGTAAGAATAGCTGCTATCCATCCCTATCTTCTGAAATATGGCTATGATCATCATGCCGAGATCATACAGTGGGCTGCTGCTATATTGAAAACAGTCTCGAGTGAGTACAGAGGCAGCTTTGTTGGTACAGCAGGAACACACGAGTTTGTTCTAATAGCAAAGACCTCTCATATCTATGATATCCTCAAAAAGGCCAACTCTTTGTTCAAGAGGAAGACGAAGAGATATTACTCTGATAGTGACATCAAGAGGGGATATGTTTTGAGTTTCCAGAGTAATGAAGGTGAAACCGTGAAAGTAGGTTTTATGGGATTTGTTGCTGCTGTTATCACAAAACCTACTGATATCGAAAAGATGGACCTCATCCCGTTCCTTTCGAGATTATGCAATCTTGCTGAAGGCGAGGGAAAGGATATCGAGGAATTCTCTGAAGAAGTTGCAGTGCAATAATTCAGAACCCTTTCCCGATACATCTTCTTGATAGCATTCCGGAGATAGATATTATAATGCAACGTCTGTTCTACAATATTGAATAAGCGTTTATTTTTGCTTTACAAAGACCTACTATAAACATTCATAACCAGTTGATATTGCATTCTAAATTACGCCCTACTATCAAATTAAGCTTTATTATCAAATTGTTTATAATGTTCATTTATTTAAAATAATTGTTGACAAAATTGATACTCTTGTGTATAATTTATCTATGCTTAAAAAGCTATTTTCATCAAGTGTACGGGCAGATATCCTTGCATTACTGCTCAATAGCCCTGATGAAAAGTTCTATGTCCGCGAGATATCGAACATATTACGTAAGAACCCCTCAGGTGTAAAGAGAGAACTGGACAACCTTGAAAAGATGGGCATAGTTGTAAGCGAAAGAGTTGCCAACCTGCGATACTTCAGAGCCAACAAAAACTCACCCCTTTATGGCGAATTAAGAAATCTTATTGCAAAATCCCTTGGTCTGCCAGGAGCAATTAAGTCTGTTGTCAGGGCCTGTGCAGCAAAAGCAGCCTTTATTTATGGACCCTATGCAGAGGGTCAGAGCACTGATACTATTGATTTATTTGTTATTGGTGGTACGTCTAATTTAGAAAAATCCCTTGAAAATATTTCTCAGGAGTTTAAAGTAAAGATTAATTTAACCCAGTACAGTGAGGCTGATTACAACAGGCTAAAAAAGGAAAATCCTGAGGCAATAAACAACATCCTCAAGGGACAGAAGATTGTCCTTTTGGGCAGACCTTAAACAAACCCTTTTGGGGGTAGAAAGGGGGTGAGCAGATATGGCAACAGCAAAAAAGGCTTCTGCCAAGAAGTCTACAGCGAAAAAGACTGCAGCCAAGAAGACTGCTGCAAAGAAAACCACTGCCAGGAAGAGTGCTGCCAAAAAATCCACAGCGAAGAAGACCACTACTAAGAAAACTGCTGCTAAAAAGACCACTGCAAAAAAGACTACAACCAAGAAAGCTACAACCAAGAAGACCGCTGCAAAGAAAACCACTGCCAGGAAGAGTGCTGCCAAAAAATCCACAGCAAAAAAGACCTCAAAGAAGTAAATTCATTCGCTGGAGGGACTACTCCCTCCAGCGAACATTCTCAGATCTCAGAAAGAATCCCTAAGCGTAAACAAATATACCTTCAGTGATGGTATTGCTTTGAGAGTAGAGTTCCCAGCAATGGGGAGAAGAAATTAGCTTTTTCAAAAACCTTATATGGGCAGAA
The DNA here is from genome assembly GCA_013151495.1 of Nitrospirota bacterium. Classification (GTDB taxonomy): domain Bacteria; phylum Nitrospirota; class Thermodesulfovibrionia; order Thermodesulfovibrionales; family JdFR-85; genus JAADIE01. Next base: position 2,937 of record JAADIE010000022.1, read on the forward strand.
TGACCAGCCCTTTCAGCTATGATATGCCCATATATTGGATAACCAAGGAGGGCAAGATCGCCTATCAAATCCAATATCTTATGTCTCACAAACTCATCAGAGAATCTCAGCCCTGTAGAATTCAATACACCATTGTCATCAATAACTATGGCGTTGTCCATTGAACCGCCCTTGGCTAACCCATTTGCCCGAAGCAGTTCAACCTGTTTGAGAAAACCAAAGGTCCTTGCAGGCGCAACATCTGTCACAAATCTTTCTTCATCCAGTTCTATAGTAAGGCTCTGGTATTTAAAAAGCTCGTGTTTAAACTGTAATGTATAGCTTATCTTCCTACCATTATAGGGAACTGCCATGATAGAGGCATTACCATCCTCCAGAATAATAGGCTGGGTTATTCTGACATAGGGTCTTCTTTTTCCCTGCCTGGCAATGCCTGCACTCAAGATTATCGAAACCAGCTCAGTAGAGCTGCCATCAAGTACTGGTATTTCTGGGCCATCCACCTCCACTATCAGATTATCAATGCCAAGACCATTAACAGCCGAAAGAAGGTGCTCCACTGTTTTTATCCTTGTTCCATTGTAGCCTATTGTGGTGGCAAAGGCTGTATCCACTACTGAATTCACATTGGCCTTGATTATGGTTTTACGGTCTGTCCTGATAAAAACGATACCTGTGTCCCTGGGCGCAGGCTTTAATATCACTGTGGCCAGTCTACCAGTATGAAGCCCTACCCCACTGAAGCTAACAGCATTTTTTATGGTTCTCTGTAAACGCATATCTACCGAGTAGAATTAAAAAGCAAATATTATACCAGCATATTTATCCTTGAATTACTTAACCTTAGATTCCATTTTTTTGCAGTATTACAACACCGCTGTGTTTTTTTCTACACAGTTCAGACTGCCTCACCACCCACCACCATATGGGGTATCCGAACTGTTGGCATCGCATCTGACACAGGTACACCCTGTCCATCCTTACCACAGGTGCCGATGGAGAATCCAAGATCCGTTCCAACCATATCTATTGAGTTAAGTATCTCAGGACCATTTCCTGTAAGGGTAGCACCCCTTACAGGCTCTCCAATCTCTCCATCCACAATAAGATAACCCTCCTGAACCTCAAACACAAAGTCTCCATTAACAGTGTTTACCTGTCCGCCTCCCATCTTTTTCACAAAAAGTCCCCTGTCTACTGACCTGATTATCTCCTCAGGATTATGCTCCCCGGGCAGAATGAGAGTATTGGTCATACGTGGTA
>JAADIE010000079.1 GCA_013151495.1 Nitrospirota bacterium
CTTAAAGATGTTCTTCATATCAAAATTTCAGACCTCAAGGGTGTCCGCTTTTAAAGTTTAAAGTGTCCAATTTTAAAATTTAACTAACAGATGGTATAATACCGAACATCCTTAAGAACAAGGGGAGGCCTGAGAGATATTGAAAACAAAGGCGGTATTCATAGCTTTATTAATTGTTCTGCTGGCACCGGTTTGTGGGATTGCGGCAGAAAATCCCTTTATCAAGGTTACTGAACAGATAATCTCCTTCTTTAAACCCCTTGAAGGCGACATAACAACAAAATCTGACGGAGGTGTAATTATTAATCTCGGTACCCAGAAAGGTGTTAAAAAGGGTATGCGATTCAGGGTTTTTGAGCGCGGCGCACCCTTTTACCACCCGGTAACAGGTGAGTATATGGGCAGAATTGAAAAATACCGGGGCACTATCGAGGTCGTAAACCCGGGAGTCCGGGAAAGCCTTTGCAGAATAACCAATGGTGATGCTCAGAAAGGAGACCTTGTCCGAATATCCGGTGCTAAGAGAAGGATGCTCTTTTACCAGGATCGTTCAGTAGACTATTATGTAGGTGATACCCTTTACCAGGAACTCCGAAGAACAGAGCGGTTCGATCTGGTAGACGCCCCAATAGAAGATATACCTGATGAGAAGCTCCTGTCTTTAGCCGAAAAAGAGAAGGTGGAACTAATAGTGAAGTTACATGCCATACCTACAGAGGACGGTCAAAAAATACAGTTACAGGTCCTCTGGAGTGATGGAACGGTCTTTTACAAGGATAGTGTCAAGATTTCCAATCTTTTTATAACAAGACTAAGGGCTGATCAGCAGTTTCTAAGTGGTGCTGGTGAGGAGGCCCTGCTAACTTACTCTCTGCCTTTTGGAGCAGAACATCTGCTGACAGGTGATGTGGATGGTGACAAAAAGCTGGATATAATAATGAGTAATGGTTACGAGATATTTGTTTACTCCTACGATGTAGATCTGCACTTTCTTTATCAGGCAAAAATGAATAAAGAGGAAAGCGCCCTGTGGTTAGACCTGATGGACATTGACAGGGATGGAAAAGATGAGGTGCTGGTCACATCAATCACAGACAATGAAGACAGGGTAACATCTTATGTATACAAGCTCCAGGATAATTCTCTGACGGAAATCTGGAAAACAAAAGGTTTTATCAGGGCCTATAACGGTATGCTCCTTTGGCAAGAGTTTTCTCCCTACCAGGGTTATGTTGGTCCTATTAAGGTCATAAAATATACAGATGGTGCTTTTGTGCCAGAAAAACAGCTGGAAGGACTTCCTCCGGGAATTAATATCTATAATTTTGTAAAAATAAATACCGATGCAGGTGATTACTTTGTCTATATCGATAAATACGATTACCTTGGTCTTATAAATCCAGATGGTCTTCTTATCTGGAGAAGCGATGATGACCTTGGAGGATTCCTCAGGGAGTTTGAAAAGAAGAAATACATTGAGATGGTTGAACAGGGTACATGGTATGTGCCTGACAGACTGATAATTAAAGGTAAAACTGTCATTACAATAAAACGAAACCCCGTGGCCAAAAAGGCCAGAGGGCTCGGTTTCAAGAGCTCCTCCGTAATAGCTTATGCCTTCAGAGGAACCGGTCTTGAGGAGTTCACTCTGGTTGGAGACATTTCAGGAAATATATACGATTACAGTACCTTTGATGACAAGATTGCTATAATTAGCAAGCCACCCCTTGGTATCAGGGCTAAAAATATTTTAAAAGGCCAGAATCCTTTTGTTATCTATTTACAGATATTCTCTATAAGATAGCAAGGAGGGAACACAGTGGACAGCCTACCAAGACATATCGGCGTGATAATGGATGGAAATGGAAGATGGGCAAAGCTCAGGGGGCTTAAAAGAATCGAAGGCCACAGACGGGGGGCTGAAAGGGCCAAGGATATCATTAGGGTATCCCTTGATATTGGTATAGAGGTGCTGACCCTTTATGCCTTCTCAATAGAAAACTGGCAGCGCCCAGACGATGAGGTAAGCACTTTGATGGAGTTGCTCGAGGTGTATCTGTCGACCGAACTAATCGACCTCATTCAGGAGGGTATCCGTTTTCGAGTAATCGGAAACAAGGAAAAGCTTCCAGAACAAATCCAGCATATAATAAACCGTGCAGAAGAACTGACGAAAGACAACAACAAGCTCACCCTTGTGTTAGCACTCAGTTACAGCGGTAGAGACGAGATTCTTAGAGCAATTAGAAGGCTTCTTTCCAGTGGCGTAAGACCCGAGGAGATCAGTGAAAGCACCTTTGAAAACCACCTTGATACCGCAGGACTGCCACCTGTTGACCTGATAATACGAACCAGTGGAGAGATGCGAATAAGTAACTTCCTGCTCTGGCAGGGGGCTTATGCAGAACTGTATTTCACAGAAACCCTGTGGCCCGACTTCACAAAGGATGAGTTTCTGCTTGCCATACAGGATTATCAGAGAAGGGAAAGGAGATTCGGGACGGTTCTGTCCACTTAGGCCATGTCTATGAGAAAGCGTGAAATTGTAGCGGCTATTCTGCTCCCCCTACTATATCTCTATATAATGAAATTACCACCAGCGTATTTTCTTGGCCTACTTGCCCTTGCCTGCACCATGGCCCAATCCGAATTTTATAAAATGTATGCCCTGTCAGGAGGCTTGAGGATCTTTGGACTTGCCTATGGGCTCTTCTTTCTTTATATTGCCTATCTGGGCATACTCAATATCATGTATGTAATCGCCTTTTTTCTTCTTACTTTGGTAGTAAGGCTCTTTTCATCAAAACACAGCCCTGAAAATGCCTTACAGGATATTGCCCCTGCCGTGATAGGTTTCCTGTATATCCCCTTTGTACTCAGTCTTTTAATTTACATAAGAGAGGCAGGGCCTGGCTGGGTTATCTATACTGGTGTGGTGGTATGGGCATCAGACAGCTGTGCCTACTACACAGGTAAAAATCTTGGCAAAAATAAACTGTATCCCTCCATGAGCCCCAAAAAGACCTGGGAAGGGGCTATTGGTTCTGTTATAGGCGGGGGGATATTTTCCATTTTATTGAAGTTTTTATTGCTACCCGAACTTGCCTCTACACATTCCCTGATACTGGGGCTAATACTTGGTGCGGTAGCTGTGGTTGGTGATCTTTCTGAATCCATGTTTAAAAGGGATGCAGGGGTAAAAGACTCAAGCGAGCTACTTCCAGGGCATGGTGGAATTTTAGATAAACTTGATGGAATAATATTTGCGACCCCTGTAGTGGCACTTTATCTGAGGTATTTTCTTCGATGAAAAAACTTTCCATACTCGGCTCAACTGGCTCTATCGGACAGGCTACCCTTGATGTGGTGAGGAGACATCCTCAGCGATTCAGGGTTGTTGCCCTTGCAGCAGGTTCTAATGTGGAGTTAATGGCCCGGCAGATCAAGGAGTTCAGGCCAGAGCTTGTTACTCTCTCTGATGAAGATGCTGCCCAAAGGCTGAAAGAACGATTCAGAGAGTTAACGGTACTCTCCGGTGCCGAAGGCCTTATTAAGGTAGCGAAATACGATGAGGCTGATTTTGTGCTCTCTGCCATATCCGGCTCATCCGGACTTGTTCCCACCTACGAGGCTGTTAAGGCAGGCAAAACCATAGGACTTGCCAACAAGGAGACCCTTGTACTCGCAGGAGAGCTTATAAAGCGCCTTGCACGGGCACCTATAATCCCTGTCGATAGTGAACACAGTGCACTTTTTCAATGCCTTCAGGGGCACCGAAGGGAAAACATTCGTCGACTCATTCTTACTGCCTCTGGGGGCCCTTTCAGGGGCATGAAAAAAGAGCAACTAAAGCATGTAACCGGACAGGATGCCCTAAAACACCCCACCTGGCAGATGGGTAAAAAGATTACCATTGACTCGGCAACCCTGATGAACAAGGGGCTGGAGGTCATCGAGGCACATCACCTATTTGAATTCCCTCCAGAAAACATAGATGTGGTAATACATCATCAAAGCATCGTGCATAGTTTTGTAGAGTTTATTGATGGCTCAATGCTTGCCCAGCTCTCGCTGCCAGACATGCGAGGGCCCATCGCCTATGCCCTTTCCTACCCTGAGCGTCTCGAAGACATACTCAAGCCCTGTAACCTGCCAGAGTTAAAAACCCTCAGCTTTGAGGCCCCGGATCTGGAAACTTTTAGATGCCTTACGCTTTGTTACAGGGCACTCAAGATGGGTGGAACGGCACCGGTTGTACTAAATGCTGCAGATGAGATGGCAGTAGAGGCCTTCCTTGCCGGCCATATAAGTTTTATTGATATCCCTGTTATAATAGAAGAGGTGCTCAATCAGCATAAGGTCAGTCAAATTCAGGATATCGATGATGTGCTGAAGGCTGATCAGTGGGCCCGAAAAAAATTTAATGAAATCCTGGAGGCAATGAATTGACAATAATATCCGCCCTGATTTTGCTGGGCATACTTATATTTGTACATGAACTGGGACATTTTCTTGTAGCAAAACTATCAGGCGTTAAGGTTCTGAAGTTTTCTCTTGGTTTTGGACCAAAAATAATAGGAAAAAGGATCGGCGAAACAGAGTATCTGATCTCTGCCCTTCCGCTTGGAGGCTATGTTAAGATGCTCGGTGAAGAGCCCGAGGAAGAGCTTCCACCTGAGGAGGCAGACAGGGCCTTTAATCGTCAATCTGTTTTTAAAAGGGCTCTAATAGTATTTGCAGGGCCACTGTTCAATATCCTCTTAACCTTTTTCATCTTTGCCACCATGCTTGGTGTGGGCCTGCCAATTAATATTCCGGTAATCAAACATCTGAAACCGGTGATTGATGCAGTTGAACCTGGATATCCGGCTGAAAAGGCAGGGCTTAAACCCGGCGATATTATCAAAGAGATAAATGGTCGTCCAATAGACACATGGTTCGATATGGTAAGCATTGTAGCTAAGAGTCCAGATAAGGAGCTTTTGTTCAGGGTTCAGCGAGGTGATAAAGTATTCACTGTAAGTATAACTCCTCAACGAGTAGAGGAAAAAGGACCCGAGGGTGAGAAAATCATCCTGGGCAGAATTGGTGTGCGAAAGACTGGGGGTAGTTTTTTTGAAACAATAAAAGCAGAAAGCCTTATAGAGGCACCAATAAAAGGGGCCTACGCAACCTACAGGATGGGTCTGTTTATTGTGGATTCTATAAGAATGCTTCTGATAGGGGAGGTCTCACTTAAAAACCTTGGAGGACCCGTAACTATACTTAAAGAGTCTGGTAAGGCTGCATCTGCCGGGCTTCTGCCCTATCTGATGTTTATGGCTCTGCTTAGTGTTAATCTGGGAATATTAAATCTTTTACCTATACCAATTCTTGATGGTGGGCATCTCCTTTTGTTTTCCGTTGAGGCAATAAAGGGCAGACCCCTTAATGAACGCACAGTGGTAATCGTCCAGAAAATCGGCTATGCCATACTTATTGTACTGATGGGCTTTGCCCTGTATAATGATATTCTGAGAATTTTTACTGACTAATTTCCAGAAAGTGAACTCCTGTAACGACAGCCTTGATACCTTAAAAGAAATACTTAAAAACTTCGCCAGAGAAAGGGACTGGGAGCAGTTTCATTCTCCCAAGAACCTTTCTATGGCCCTGATTGTGGAGGCTGCTGAACTCTGTGAACACTTCCAGTGGTTAACCGAACAGGAAAGCTTGAACCTTGGCCAGGAAAAACTGGCCAGAGTGAGTGAGGAACTGGCAGATATACTCATTTACCTGATACGCCTTGCCGACCGTTTGGGTATCGATCTGATAAAGGAAACCTACAAAAAGATCGAGATTAACGAACAAAAATACCCTGCCCAGAAGGTAAAAGGCAGGGCAAACAAATATACCGAGTATTAGATTATGAAGATACATGAGCTTGATGTAAAAATATATTATGAAGACACTGATTGTGCAGGTGTAGTCTATTATGCAAACTATCTAAAATACTTCGAACGGGCCAGGACAGAGATGTTCGAATCTACCTGTAAGCCCCTTACAAAACTGATGGAAGAGGGTATCCAGTTTGTGGTTGCCGAGGCAGCTCTTAAATACCACAGGCCGGGTCGGTACGCTGATCGTCTAACAATACAGTCCTGGATCCAGGAGTTCGGCCATGTAACCATTGTTTTTGGTCACAGGGTGTTAAGGAAAGAGACCTCAGAGGTACTGGTTACAGGGCAGGTAAAGATTGCCTCGGTTTCAGACAACCTACGGCCAGTGAGGCTGCCTCCGGAAATTAAGGAGGCAATGAGCATATTTGTAAACGATGAAGATAAAGGACTGGCAGACACTAAAAGAGATAATTAAAGGGCTTAAGGCCAGAGGAAAGCGGGTGGTATTTACAAACGGATGCTTCGACATCCTACATGCAGGCCATGTAGCCTACCTCAGACAGGCCCGCTCCCTTGGTGATGTGCTTGTGGTAGGGATCAACTCTGATGAATCGGTAAGCAGACTCAAGCCCCTCAGACCAATTGTGCCCTTGAGTGAACGGTTGGAGGTACTTTCTGCCCTGGAGATGGTAGACTATCTTGTCGTCTTTGAAGATGATACACCCTATGAACTCATAAAGACCATTGAGCCAGATGTGCTTGTAAAGGGTGGCGACTGGAAGGTAGAGGATATTATTGGATCAGACCTCGTTAAGGAGACCTACAGCCTGCCCTACCGCCAGGGGCTTTCAACCACTGAGATTATAAACCGCATAATCAAAAGGTACTGTTGATTCTTTAATACTGTTCTGCCATGAAAATACTAAATTCCGAGTCCCTCCAGGCAAAGATTTCCCGGATCTCTGAAAGCCTGATCCACAAAAAAGAACACCTAAATGTGTACAACCTTACGGGTTCTGCCAGGGCGCTTTTTATTGCCCTGCTTTCAGAGAAAGTCACTGAAAGGGTCGTAGTGGTTGTTACAAAAAGCGAAAGACAGGCAAGGGAACTCCTCCAGGACATCCAGTTTTACAGAACAGCCTTAGGGTTAAAAAGCAAAAAAGAACTGTTCTATCTTCCCGAGGGAGACGAGCCCTCTGCCCTTGGCATAAGATTGAAAAACCTCTATGAAGCAAAAGAGGGCGATCTTGTGGTGCTAACAATAAAGACTCTCCTTATGGAGACTTACACCCGTGAGGAACTCTCTGAGCGGGTAATTAGCCTGTATCCCTCTTTAGAGGTATCAAGGCCCGAGCTGGTTGAGGCCCTTCAAAAGGCTGGCTACAGGAGAGTCTCGGTGGTTGCAGAGCCAGGGGGCTTTTCTTACCGCCGATGGATTATAGATGTATTCCCTGCAAACCAGTCCTCTCCTGTAAGGATAGAATTTTTCGGAGATACAATAGATTCCATCAAGGCCTTTGATATCGAAAGTCAGGTCTCTACTGAAGAGCTTAAAAGTGTAGAGATATATCCGGCAATTAACAAAGACCAGGGGCAACAGATAGGCACATATTTTACAGACAATGGTGTATTTATAAACCTCCTGATTGAAGAACCCCTTCCAGAGGATTACCCAGGTCTTCAGGTACATGAGCTAAGGATTGACTCAGGGGACGCTTTAAATATGCCCGTGAAGAGTATAGAGGGGCTTGGAATAAGCTGGCGCGAACGAAAGGAACTTAACGATATTGGAAAAAAGACAAAGGATTTGATAAAAGACCATCAGGTGGTATTTGTTGCCCTTACGCCCTCTCAGGCAGACCGAATAAAGGAGATACTCCTTGAAGCCGATATCATAGCCCCTGTTATACCAGCTGAGAAGCTCCCATTCTATGATGGCAAAGTGGCCATAACCACCGGGACCCTCTCTGAGGGGCTTCAGTTAGATGGCCTTGTGTTTGTAACCAGCACTGATCTTTTCGGTAAAGGTCCTGAGTACAAAACCACCAGGGTAACGGGACTCCGTAAGATACTGGAAAGGCTTGATGAGATAGAACCAGGTGACTATGTGGTCCATAAGAAGCACGGCATAGGCATCTTTCGGGGGCTAAAACTGATGGGGCCCAAGGAGTCGGAATCCGAGGTGGTTGAGATTGAGTATGCAGGTGGTACAAGAATCTATCTGCCGGTACAGAGTATCTCTCTTATCCATAAATATAGGGCAGAGGAAGGAGCAGTACCCACTCTTGACCGGCCGGGTAGCCGTTCCTGGCAGCGAAAGAAAAGCCGGATACAAAAACGTATCCATGAAATGGCAAAAAAACTCGTCCGTCTTTATGCCCACAGAGAGGTTGTAAAGGGTTTTGCCTTCAGCCCTGAAACCGAGCTTCACCGGGAGTTTGAATCCTTCTTCCCCTTCGAACTCACCCCGGATCAGGCACGCACCTGGGAAGAGGTCAAAAAGGATATGGAGTCTCAAAGGCCAATGGACAGGCTTGTCTGTGGTGATGTAGGCTTTGGCAAGACCGAGATAGCCATGCGTGCTGCCTTCAAGGCAGTCTACGACGGAAAACAGGTCGCAGTGCTTGTGCCAACCACCCTGCTTTGCGAGCAGCACTATCGTACATTCTCGGCACGGTTTTCTGCTTTCCCAGTAAGGGTTGATTATCTAAGCCGATTTAAGACCCCCTCAGAGGTCCGTAATACCCTTAAGGCCCTGAAGGAAGGTGAAATAGATATAATTATTGGAACCCATGCACTCTTAGGCAAAAGGGTTGAGTTTTTTGACCTGGGCCTTCTGATAGTGGATGAAGAGCATCGTTTCGGAGTAACCCATAAAGAAAGGATCAAGGAACTCAAAAAAAGGATCGATTGTCTCACACTCAGTGCAACCCCAATACCAAGAACCCTTGAAATGTCTCTATCTGGCATCAGGGACATGTCGCTCATAGAGACCCCTCCTGAGGAGAGAATAGCCGTAAAGGGCATCGTTACCGTCTTTAATGAGCAGGTTATAACCGATGCCATCCGTCAGGAACTAAGCCGTGGCGGACAGGTCTTTTTTGTACACAACAGGGTAAAAGAACTTCCCTATTATGAAAGGCTTTTAAAAAGGGTAGCACCTGGTGCAAGGATCGCCACAGCCCACGGTCAAATGCCAAAGGGAGAGCTCGAAAAGGTAATGCACAGATTTGTAAACAGAGAAATAGATATACTGCTTTGTACATCTATAATTGGCTCAGGACTGGATCTTCCCTCGGTAAACACCATAATCATAAACAGGGCAGACATGATGGGGCTTGCAGAGCTTTACCAGCTAAAGGGTCGTGTTGGCAGGGGCTCGGAGGCAGCCTATGCTTACTTCCTGATCCCCCCTGTTAATTCCCTGACCGAAGAGGCCCGACGCCGAATAAAGGCCATAGAGGAACTCAATTATCTCGGAGCAGGCCTGAGAGTGGCCATGAGAGACCTTGAGATACGGGGTGCAGGTAACCTCTTAGGAAAAGAACAGTCTGGACATATCCATGAGATCGGGCTCGACCTGTACCTGGAGATGCTAAGCAAGGAGATATCAGAGCTTAAAGGCATGCCCCAGGAGGAGGAAGTTGAACCAGTCATTGATGTCAATGTGCCTGCCTACATACCAGAGGATTATGTGGAAGACACCGGCACAAGACTGTCAATTTATCGACGTCTCAGCCTCTCAAGGTCTGACAAAGATATTTCTGAGATGGAACATGAGCTGAAAGACCGCTTCGGAGAGCCACCCAGGGAGGTAAAAAATCTGCTTGATGTTATGTCAATAAAGGTAATGGCCAGGGAGATAAAGGCCGAAAGGATAGCCCAGACAGAGGGGGGATTAAGGTTTTATCTGACCCCTGAAACTCCACTCACACCAGAATGTATACTGGCACTATCAGAGGCCCATAAAGGAACCTCGATCAGGATGCAACCAGATGGTTTTACGGTAAAATTAACTACCTCTGAAGGGGTATTGGATGCTCTAAAACAGGTATCAAGCTTTTTTAAGACAAATTATAAAAAATTCTAATACTAATTTCAGGTTATTGATAGTAATTTTTTTAACATGTTAGCTTAGTTAACTTCTGGGGACCAGAGTCGTTGAATAAAAGGCTTTCAGGAGGCCTGGTGGAAAAAGAACTGAACCGGATTTTATCTAAACATCAGGAAACTGGTGGCAATATTATCTCGATTCTCCAGGATATTCAGGAAACCTTTGGATACATACCTGAAGATGCAGTAAACTGGTTTTCAGAAAGGTTGAACATACCCGCTGCGAAATTTTATGGTGTAGCTACCTTTTATTCCCACTTCAGGCTTAAACCCAGAGGAAAAAATACCATAACCATTTGCTGTGGTGCAGCCTGTCATATAAAGGGTAGCAAAGAGCTATTAGAGCATGTACGGGAAATCCTCTCTATTAAGGAAGATGAGGATACTACTGAGGATCTCAAATTCACAATACAGGAGGCTACCTGTATTGGTGCCTGCAACATAGCCCCTGTGGTACTTATCAACAACTCTGTTTATGGTAACATGGAGAAAGACAAATTATCTAAATTAATCAAGGGATTTGTTGATGAGGACGAATTCATAGGATACTGAGATGGCTGATAACCAGATACTGATAAGGGTCTGTCTGGGCACATCAGGAAAGGCCGCAGATGGAGAAAAGGTCATATCCCTTTTCCGGATGCATATCCAGCGCCATGGGCTCGATGGCAGCGTTCAAAAGAGGTGTGTGGTTAAGAAAGTGGGTTGCCGGGGGCTTTGCTCAAGGGACCTGCTTGTAGATGTAATAATAGATGGACGACAGACCACTTATCAAAATGTAACCCCCTCTATGGTTGAAAGGATAGTTCAGGAGCATCTTCTCCGTGGCAATCCAATAGATGAGTGGGCTGTAAAGGAAGACTATGCTGAGTTTACAAGCAGGCAATATAAAATTGTGCTTGGCCCCTGTGGTGTAATAGATCCGGAAAATATAGATGATTATCTTAAAATGAACGGTTACAGGGCCCTGAAGAAGGCCCTGACCACAATGACCCCGGAAGAGGTTATCAAAGAGGTCAAGCGTTCAAAGCTAAGAGGTCGTGGGGGAAGTGGCTTTCTGACAGGTAAGAAGTGGGAAATCTGTCGTTCTCAGCCTGACAAAACCAGATACATTATATGTAATGTTGGTGAGGTTAACCGGGCCCTTGCAGAGGGAAACCCCCATGCCATCATAGAAGGTCTTATAATCGGAGGCTATGCAATCGGAGCCTCACAGGGTTATATCTTTATCAGGGAGCGTTACCACCTTTCAGTGGAAAGGCTTAAAAAGGCCATAAAGCAGGCCAGAGAGCGTGGCTTTCTTGGTGAAAATCTCTTTGGAACCAGTTTCAACTTCGACATAACCTTCAGTTTTGGTACAGAGGCCTTTATCTGTGGCGAAGAGACCGCCCTTATGGAGTGTATCGAGGGCAAAAGGGCCATGCCCCGCCTGAGGCCTCCCTATCCAGCAGAGAAGGGGCTCTGGGGAAAACCTACGATCATCAACAATGCAGAAACACTTTCAAATATACCCATTATTATAGGAAAAGGTTCAGAGTGGTTCTCTACTATAGGCACTGAACATAGCAAGGGTACAAAGGTCTTTACACTTTCAGGAAAGATAAAAAACAACGGTCTGGTCGAGGTAGCCATGGGCACCTCACTGAGGACCATAGTTTTTGGCATTGGTGGTGGAATAGAGGGTAACAGAAAACTCAAGGCCATACAGGTTGGTGGACCCTCAGGTGGGCTTATTCCCTACAGTATGATCGATATGGGCTTAGATTATGAGAACCTGCAGAAGATGGGTAGCATTATTGGCTCGGGTGGTATGGTTGTCTTTGATGAGACCGACTGTATAGTATCGGTTGCCAAGTTCTTTATGGAGTTTCTCCAGAGGGAGTCCTGTGGAAAATGCGTACCCTGCAGGCTTGGAACCACAAGGATGCTTGAGCTACTTACAAAGATAACCGAAGGCCGGGCAACAATGAAGGATATAGAGGCCCTTGAGCGTTTAAGTGCAATCATGAGTACCTCTTCACTCTGTGGACTTGGCCGAACAGCGCCTAATCCGGTCATAACAAGCCTGACCCATTTTCGTGATGAATACCTGGCTCATATAAGAGACAAACATTGCCCGGCAGGTGTATGCAGGGCATTGATTACTTATACCATAATTGAAGATCTGTGCAAGGGTTGTGGTGTATGTCTGAGAAAGTGTCCTGCAAAGGCGATTACAGGCGAGCGTAAAAAACCCCATGTGATAGACCAGAGCCTGTGCATAAAGTGTGGTATATGTTTTCAGTCCTGTAAATTCAAGGCTATAATCAAGGAGTAGTAGGGCATGAAAAAAAGGATGGTTAGATGTAGAATAAATGATATCAAGGTAGAAGTGCCCGAGGGGACCACTATACTTGAGGCTGCCAGGGCCCAGGGCATCTATATACCAGCCCTTTGTTATCATCCAAAACTAAGTGTTACAGGTGCCTGTCGGGTTTGTCTGGTGGAGGTGGATGGTGTAGCCGTGGTCTCCTGTGCCACTCCAGTAGAGGAAGGTATGACCATAATAACCAACTCCCCCTATGTGGAAGAGCTTCGTAGAGATATTATAGATCTGATCCTCAGCGACCATCCCTACGACTGTATGGTCTGTCAGAAGGCTGGCGATTGTGAACTTCAGGAGCTGGCATACTTTTACCAGATAAGGTATCCAAGATTTTCGGGCAGAAAGCGTTCTTATAAAACAAAAGACGGAAACCCCTTTATAGAAAGGGAAATGGAAAAGTGCATCCAGTGTGGCCGTTGTGTAAAGGTCTGTGACGAGATTCAGGGCGTATGTGCCATAGATTTTGCTTACAAGGGCTTTGAACTAAAGGTCTGCCCGCCCTTTGAAAAAGACCTGGATTGTGAGTTCTGTGGTCAGTGCGTATCAGTATGTCCTACCGGTGCACTTGTGGGCAAAGACTGGATACCAAAAGGCCGACAGATGAACATAAAACAGGTAGACACCGTCTGTCCTTACTGTGGCTGTGGCTGTAACATCACCCTGCATGTCAGCAGAAATGAAATTATCAGGGTTACTTCCAAGCCTGATACTTTAAATGAGGGATGGTTATGTGTAAAGGGTCGATTTGCCTATCAGTTTGTTAGCAGCCCTGAGAGGCTGAAAAAACCCCTTATAAAACGAAATGGACGCTTCGAAGAGGTTTCCTGGGACACGGCACTGGATTTTGTAGCTCAGAGGTTCAAAGAAATAAAAGACAAATATGGTCCAGATGCCATTGCAGGCCTTAGCTCAGCTCGATGCACAAACGAGGAAAACTATCTGTTTCAGAAGTTTCTTCGTGCTGCCATTGGCACTAACAACATAGACCACTGTGCCCGTTACTGACATTCGGCGACGGTGGTCGGTCTGGCCACAGTGTTTGGTTCAGGAGCCATGACTAATTCTATTGAAGAAATTGAAAACAACGACCTGATCTTTGTAATTGGTTCCAACACCAAGGAAAATCATCCAATCGTTGCCCTCAGAATGATCAAGGCCGTTCGAAAGGGTGCAAAGCTGATTATTGCCGACCCAAGAAGGGTGCCCCTCGTGAGGTTTGCTCATTTGTGGCTTCAGCAACGCCCGGGTACTGATGTGGCCCTTCTTAATAGTATGATGCATGTGATTATAAAGGAAGACCTGGTAGACCGCGACTTTATCATAAACATGACAGAGGGCTTTGAAAAGGAGTTTTTAGAGAATATCGAGGAATATACTCCTGAGGTTGGTGAAAAAATCACTGGGGTACCCAGGAAAAAGATCATAGAGGCCGCAAGGCTTTACGGTAGGGCTGAAAGGGCTGGAATTTACTATACCATGGGTATCACTCAGCACAGTCATGGTTCAGACAATGTATTTAGCATCGCCAACCTGGCCCTAATGACCGGTAATCTTGGAAAGGAAAACTCTGGTGTTAATCCCCTTCGAGGACAGAACAATGTACAGGGTTCTACTGATATGGGCTGCTTACCTGATAATTATCCGGGTTATCAAAAGGTTCATCTTCCAGCAGTTAAAGAGAAGTTCGAAAGGTTATGGGGTGTGCCTCTTTCGGACAAACCCGGGCTTACCGCCACTGAGATGATCTTCGAGGCCGAGGCAGGTAAACTAAGAGCCATGTACATTATGGGAGAAAACCCTGTTTTGAGTGACCCTGAGGTTGAACATACTCTTAAGGTACTTAAGGGGCTGGATTTTCTGGTGGTTCAGGACATCTTCATGACCGAAACTGCCGAGATTGCCGATGTGGTATTACCAGCAGCAAGCTTTGCAGAAAAGGACGGCACCTTTACCAACACAGAAAGACGGGTTCAACGTATTCGCAGGGCAGTAAAGCCGCCAGGGGAGGCAAAGGAGGATTCCTGGATTATTATAGAACTCAGCCGTCGTATGGGTTATGAAATGAATTATGCCAATATGGCAGAGGTATTCAGAGAAATCGGCAAGGCCTGGCCAGCTGTAGCTGGAATCACCTATTCAAGACTCGAACAGGGTGGACTGCAATGGCCATGTCCAACTCTTGATCATCCTGGCACTAAATACCTCTTCAAGGGTGGTTTTCCAAGGGGTAAGGGCCGTTTTACAGTGGTCAGGTATCGAGACCCTATGGAGATGGCAGATGAACAATATCCCTTTGTGCTTACCACCGGTCGTCAGCTCTTTCATTATCATACAGGCAGTATGACGAGGAAAGTAAACGCTATTAACAGGGTCTGCTCTGAACCATACATAGAACTAAATCCGGACGATGCACTCAGCCTGGATATTAAAGATGGCCAGATGGTAAAGGTCAGCTCAAGGAGGGGAAGTATTACGCTGAAGGCCTACTTAACTGAAATAGTAGAAAGGGGTGTTGTTTTCATTCCATTTCATTTTCGGGAGGCTGCAGTCAATAAGCTGACTGACAGCAGAGCCCTTGATCCGCTCTGCAAGATTCCGGAACTTAAAGTATGTGCCGTAAGGATAGAAAAGGTTTGAATTTCAGATTTTAGATTTATGATTTCAGATTTATGATTTTAGATTTTAGATTTGAGGTTTGAGATAGAATTATAAAAATAATTTATGCTATATTAGCTATTGCTTATATCTGCAACAATTTTCGGAGGAAATCATGGCAGACATCAGTGCCCTCAAAGAACAGATATTGTTTAAAGAGCTTAGTGATGATGAATTAAAGGTTATTGCAGACAGGATAACCGAAGAACACTATCCTATGGGTAAGATGATCTTTATGGAGGGAGAGCAGACGCGGGGGATTTATTTGATTAAAAAGGGAAAGGTGGAGATCTCCAAAACCACACCAGATGGGTGGAAACAGACCCTGGCGGTCTTTACGGATGGCCATTTCTTTGGTGAGCTTTCAGTAATAGAAGACAAAGAGGAACACGGGGCAATAGCAACAGCCATAGAAACAACCGATGTGTTTTTACTAAAGAAGGAGGACCTTCAGGAACTCGAAAAAAGCCATCCCCAGATTATGTACAAGATTATGAAGATAATTGCCCGTGTAGCAAGCCGTAATGTTCATACCATGAATGAAAAGCTAATAAAGCTACTTATTAGCTATTAAATCCTCAAAAATCATTTTTAAGGAGGTTGTTATGCCACTTGATCCAACCAAACATGCAGACTGGGAGATAGCCGAGGCAGCTGAAAAGAATATGAAGACCGTTTATCAGCTTGCCGAGGAAATGGGACTCGAAAAGGAGGAGCTTTTACCTCATGGCCACTATGTAGCAAAAGTAGACTACAA
This sequence comes from Nitrospirota bacterium, assembly GCA_013151495.1. Classification (GTDB taxonomy): domain Bacteria; phylum Nitrospirota; class Thermodesulfovibrionia; order Thermodesulfovibrionales; family JdFR-85; genus JAADIE01. Next base: position 15,770 of record JAADIE010000079.1, read on the forward strand.
GAGTGTTCTTAATCGCCTTGCTGATCGTCCTGATGGTAAATACATTGATGTTACAGCCATTACACCAACACCTCTTGGTGAAGGCAAATCCACAACCACTATTGGTCTGCTGCAGGGAATGGGCAAGCGCGGAAAAAATGTAATGGCTGCAATCCGCCAGCCCTCTGGTGGCCCTACAATGAACATCAAGGGCTCTGCTGCTGGTGGAGGTCTCTCTCAGTGCATTCCTCTGACACCCTTTTCCCTTGGGCTTACAGGCGATATAAATGCAATCATGAATGCCCACAACCTTGCCATGGTTGCCCTTACAGCAAGGATGCAGCATGAGTTCAATTACAATGATGAACAGCTTGCAAAGCGTAACCTTAAAAGACTTAACATAGACCCACGCAATGTGCAGATGGGCTGGATAATAGACTTCTGTGCCCAGGCACTGAGAAAGATAATAATTGGTATTGGTGGCAAAATGGATGGCTTCATGATGGAGTCAAGGTTCGATATAGCCGTTTCCTCCGAAGTAATGGCCATCCTGGCAGTTGCCACAGATCTCAAGGACTTCCGTGAAAGGATGGGCAAAATTGTAGTTGCCTACGACAAACAGGGCAATCCAGTTACAACAGAGGACCTTGAGGTGGCTGGTGCAATGACCGCCTGGATGGTAGAAGCACTAAATCCAAACCTCATGCAGTCAATCGAGGGCCAGCCTGTGCTTGTTCATGCAGGCCCCTTTGCAAACATAGCAATCGGGCAGTCCTCTATTATTGCCGACAGGGTTGGTCTTAAGCTTGCCGACTACCACATAACAGAAAGTGGTTTTGGTGCTGACATCGGATTTGAAAAGTTCTGGAACCTTAAGTGCCGTTTCTCAGGCCTCAAGCCCCATGCTGCTGTTATTGTTGCCACTATCAGGGCCCTTAAATGTCACGGTGGTGCACCGGTGCCTGTGCCAGGAAGACCTATTCCAAAGGAATACAGCGAGGAAAATGTTGAGTGGGTAGAAAAGGGCTGTGCCAACCTTGTGCATCACATCAATACCGTCAGAAAGGCTGGCATTAACCCTGTTGTCTGCATTAATGCCTTCTATACAGATACCAAGGATGAGATAGCTGCAGTCAAGCGTATTGCCGAAGAGGCTGGTGCCCGTGTGGCAGTAAGTGAGCACTGGCTTAAAGGTGGCGAGGGTGCCCTTGAGCTTGCCGATGCAGTAATAGATGCCTGTGAAGAGGAAAACCAGTTCAGATTCCTCTATGAAATTGATGTGCCCCAGCGTCAGAGGATCGAGATGATTGCAAAAGAGGTCTATGGTGCAGATGGTGTGGAGTTTGCACCTCAGGCTGCCCAGAAGCTTAAGGCAATTGAGGAAGACCCGGAACTCAGTAAGCTTGGCACCTGCATGGTCAAAACCCACCTGAGCCTTAGCGACAACCCTGCCCTGAAAGGCGTACCAAAGGGCTGGAAGCTCTTTGTAAGGGATGTACTGGTATACAAAGGTGCAGGCTTTGTGGTACCAGTGGCAGGTGATATCAAACTGATGCCCGGGACATCCTCTGATCCTGCTTACAGAAGGATTGATGTTGATGTAGAAACCGGAAGGGTCAAGGGACTGTTCTAAATATATCTGTTTTAAGCCATATAAATACCTTAAAGAGGCGGTGCATTGCCCCGCCTCTTTTATTTTCTAACCAAAGAGCTCCTTTATCTTCCTGCCTATATCATCTGCCCTCATCAGGGCAGTGCCTATAAGTATCGCATCAACCCTGTGGGAGGCAATGAACTCTACATCAGCCCTTGTGTTAATCCCGCTTTCACTTACCACCACCCTGTCCGACGGGATATCCTTGAGCAACTCAATGGTTTTATTCAGGTCTATCTCAAGGGTCTTCAGGTTACGGTTGTTTATGCCTATAATTGGAAAATCAAGAAGTAATGCTGTATCAAGCTCTTTCCAGTGATGAACCTCAAAGAGCACCCCAAGGCCAAGCTCAGAGCTGAGATGAAAAAGCTCCTCAGCCTGGGCCCTTGAAAGCATGGCCGCAATCAATAGCACCGCATCTGCACCCTCGGCCCTTGCCTCATAGATCTGGTATTCATCAAAGATAAAGTCCTTCCTGAGTAGTGGCACCTGAACAGTCTGTCTTACCTGCCTGAGATAATCGAGACTTCCCTGAAAATAATCCTCCTCAGTCAGTACCGAAATACAAGCGGCACCATAATCTTGATAGATCTGTGCTATCTCTACTGGAGAAAAGTCCTCCCTGATAAGCCCCTTCGATGGAGAGGCCCTTTTTATCTCACAGATGTATCTTATTGGTGTGCTCTCGGGTCTTTTTATTGCCCCAAGAAAGTTCCTTGGTTCAGGGCTGTCAAGGGCCTTTGCCCTTACCTCCGACAAGGAAACCCGGGCCCTGGCTTCTTCGAGCCTTAACTTACGCCTTTGAAATATTTCCCTTAGAATATCCATATTGCCACCATATATTTTAGAATTTTAACATTTTTCTTTGATTTTCTGATATAATCAATTCTATGAAAATTCAAAGTATGACCGGCTATGGCGAGGCCGAAGAGGGTGGCTTCAAGGTCGAGGTCAAATCTGTTAATCATCGGTTTCTTGATATCCATTTCAGAATGCCCTCCGTGCTTAACCCTCACGAATTGGAGCTAAAGAAGTTAGTTAAAGAGCGCTTTGCAAGAGGCCGTATTGATATAACCATATCCTTTACAGAAAACACCGATATACAACTGAACATAAATCAGCAGGCAGCCCGGACTTTACTGGATAGCCTTGGCCAGATATGTCAGGCCCTGAAGCTTGAGAGCCGTCCTCAACTGGATCATCTATTCTGGTTTCGTGATATTGTGTTTAAACAAACACCCGAGTTCAGGCCTGAAGAACTCTTTACCACCTTTCAAAAGGCCCTTGACGCCCTTGAGGAGATGAGGACAAAAGAGGGTGCCTTTTTGCTAAACAGTATCAACCAAATAGTAGAAAACATAGAGGGCCTTGTGGACAGAATCAGGAAAATTTCAGAAAACTCAGCTTCAGGCCGATATGAGAATATAAAGCAAAAGGTTCAGGCTCTGGTGGAAAACATAGAAATAGATGAACAACGACTTCTTCAGGAGATCGCCTTCCTGGCTGACAGGGTAGACATCTCAGAGGAGATCACCAGGATCAAGAGCCATCTTAATCAGATGCGCAGCATCCTTTCAGAGGGTGGTCCTGTTGGTAGAAAACTGGACTTCTTGCTTCAGGAGCTAAACAGGGAGACAAACACCATAGGCTCAAAAAGCATAGACTATCAGGTTTCGGAACTGGTAATTAATGTTAAAACAGAAATAGAAAAGATCAGAGAGCAGATCCAGAATCTGCAATAGCCTTTACAAATTAAGTCCTGGCCAATCAATACTGGCCAGGTGGCAAAGGAGGAGTTATGAAAAGGGATACTGCACCAGTGCTTGTTAACATTGGTTTTGGCAACATGGTCTCGGCCTCCCATGTAATTGCAATAGTTACACCTGGGTCTGCACCAATGAAGCGCCTGAGAGATGAGGCAAAAAAGAGAGGTAAACTGGTCGATGCCACCGAGGGTCGCAGGACCAGATCGATAATCGTTACAGATAGCGACCATATAATTCTCTCTGCCCTTCAGCCAGAAACCATTACTCAGAGATTTATAGGAAAGGAGGATGCCCACCACGAAGAAAAGGATCTCGAAGAATAAGGGAAATATCTTTATAATATCAGCTCCATCTGGTGCAGGGAAAACCACCCTATGCAGGATGATACTTGAGCAGCTGGATGATATCGAGTTTTCCATCTCTTATACCACAAGACCGCCCCGTCCGGGTGAGGTAGATGGTCGAGATTATTATTTTGTATCAAAAGATGAATTCATGCAGATGGTTCAGGAGGAGGAGTTCATCGAGTGGGCAGAGGTGCATGGCAATCTTTATGGCACATCCAAAAAGAGACTCCTTGAGAGGGTCTCAAAGGGTATCGATGTGCTTTTAGATATCGACACCCAGGGAGCTGCGCAGATAAAGGAAAAGGGGCTTGAGGCTGTTTATATATTTATATTACCGCCATCCCTTTCAGTTCTCCGGGAAAGGCTGGAGGGAAGGGCCTCAGATTCAGAGGATGTGATTAACAGAAGGCTTAAAAAGGCCGTAGAAGAGATAGCTGCCTATAAAATGTACAATTATGTTATTATAAATGATAAACTTGATGAGGCCTTTGAACTACTGAAGGCCGTGGTGCTTTCAAAGCGGGTGGCTATTGAAAGTATTGACACAGACTGGATTGAAGAGACCTTTTTAAAGGGATAAATTTTTAAAATTAAAGGAGGTCGGTCCGAATGGATAGCATGGATATAATCTCTTTGCCGGTGGAGTTTGACAGCCAGAAGATTGATGGACGCTTCAGGCTTGTCAATATAGCTGCTCAGAGGGCAAAGGAACTCGCCTCTGGGGCTGAGCCCAAGATCCAGACAAAGGCTAAAAAGGTTACCACCATTGCCATTCAGGAGGCTATTGCCAACAAGATCGAGTTCCTCACCGGTGATGAGGCTGCAAGGGCAAAGGAACAATCCAAAAAGCTTGCCTTCAGAAAGCTACTTGAAGACCGTAAAAGGGAACTCGATGCCGAGGAGCTTTCAGAATTAGAAAAGGACCTTAATGTCTACATCAAGGAAAAAGAAGAGTCCATTACAGCAGATGAACTCTTCGACTCTGAAGAATAAGACTATCCTGCTGGGTGTAACCGGTGGTATAGCTGCCTACAAATCCGCTGAACTAATCAGAAAACTCAAAAAAGAAGGCGCCTCTGTCAGGGTGGTGATGACAGAGGCCGCAACCAGATTCATACCTCCCCTTACACTTACAAGCCTTTCCGGCGAAGAGGTTTATACAGATATGTTTTCATCACCAATGGCCCACATAGAACTGCCCAGGGAGGCTGATCTGTTTCTCATAGCCCCTGTAACCGCCAACACCCTCTCAAGGCTTGCCTCTGGTGCGGCCGACGATATGGTTTCAGCCTGCTTTCTTGCCTTCAAGGGGCCTGTACTTTTAGCACCTGCCATGAACTGGCGAATGTATGAGCACCCGGCCACTCAGAAAAATCTTAAAACCCTTAAAGAGATGGGTTGTACTGAGATACCCCCTGACAAGGGTGAGCTGGCCTGCGGTGAACATGGTAGTGGCCGTATGGCAGACCTTGAGATAATACTTGAAGAGGTAAGGATTGCCTTAAGTAAAAAGGACCTTAGCGGAAAAAGGGTTGTTGTTACTGCAGGACCAACAAGAGAACAAATCGACCCTGTGAGATTTATATCTAACAGGTCATCAGGTAAGATGGGTTATGCCCTTGCAAGGGTAGCCCGTAGAAGAGGAGCCGAGGTGGTATTGATAAGTGGACCAACCTCTCTGAACCCACCCCATTCTGTGGAGTTTGTCCAGGTAGAAAGTGCTGAACAGATGTATAAGGCTGTATTGGATAATTTAAAAGGGGCAGATCTTCTGGTGATGGCAGCAGCAGTGGCAGATTTCAGAGTAAAAGCCCCCTCTTCCGTAAAAAGAAAAAAGACCTCCCTCAGGAGTTTAGAGCTGCTTCCAACCGTTGACATCCTTGAACGCATTGCAGCCCTCAAAAGAAGACCCTTTGTGATTGGCTTCTCTGCAGAAACTGGCCCGAATATTGCAACTGCTAATAGGAAACTAAAAGACAAAAAGATGGATATGGTTGTTTTTAATGATGTTTCACAAAAGGATGCAGGCTTTGAGAGTGATACCAACAGGATTGTAATAATTGCCAGAGGGCTTGAAAAGGAGTATCCTTTAATGAGCAAAGAGGCCTGTGCTGAGGTTATTTTTGATCACTATCTTGAGTTTGAATCATGACATTATATGTCAGAGAACTGACGAATTTTGTTTCTTAAACCCACTGTTTCGGAGGTCGCCCTATGTCAATGGAAGAGATTGAAAAACTGAGGGAGAGGGTAGAGAGGGATCCAGATTCCAAATTGTTTCTGCCACTGGCAGAGGAGTACAGGAAAGCTGGAATGTATGAGGAGGCGATCGAGGTACTGGAGAAGGGGCTTCAGAGGCAGCCAGGCTATACATCTGCCAAGGTTGCCCTTGGAAAGATATACCTTGAACAGGGTCGTACCGACGATGCCAGAGCTGTATTTGAGGAAGTGGCTCTTACTGTGCCTGACAATATCTTTGTCAAGAAGAAGCTGGTGGAAATTTACAGAGCCAAGGGAGACAATGAAAAGGCCAAAGAGTATTGCAAAAAGGTTCTCGAGCTAAACCCCATGGATGAAGAAATCAAGGGCATTCTTGAGGAATTGCTGACCTCAGAGGCCAAAACCGAAATACCTACCGAAGAGCCAGAAAAAGAGGAGGTATTGACCGAGCCACCTGTTGTGGCAGAACCATCCTTTGAGGAGCCACAGGCAGAAGAGGTAGCCGAGGAGTTAGAGGATGTCGTTCATGAAGAGGTTACGGTTGCCCAGGAGTTTTCAGACAATAGTATTTCCTTTGATGAAGAACCCGGAGAGCAAATTCCAGTGAATGAAGATACCACCGGTGTTGAGCAGTACAATATACCTGAAGATGACATATCCTTCCAGCAATACAAAGACTTCTCAGCTTTTATCGGCGAGGAAATCCACGAACCAGAGGACCTCTCAAAGGAGGCCGTAGTGGAAGAGGGCCCTGAAGAGCCTCCCATGTTTGCTCTGCCGGAGGAAACAACTGAAAAGTCTGATACTTCTGGGTATGGTCTCGTCAATTCTTCACTCCTTAATGCCTCCTATTTCCATCTGGTAGAGTCTGAAGAAGAGCTGATTGAAAAGGCAAACGAGCTGATAAGGTCTGAACAGTATATGAAGGCCTTTGATCTTTATGCCGAGGCCCTGAGGGAAAATCCTGACAATGCCCGTATCAGACAACGCATTGAGGAGCTTAAGCAACTCATGAAACTCCTGGGTAAAGATATAAATCAGCTGGTTCAGGAGTATGAAAAACTACTAAAGGGGATAAAGGAGCGTAAGGATGAGTTTTTCAGAGGTCCTTAAAGAAACGGTAGATAGGGTCCCAGGGGCTGTGGCTGCACTAATTGTGGCATCTGACGGAATACCGGTTCAGGAGTATGCTGTGGAAAAGCTGATAGACTTTAATGACCTATCTGCAGAGGCCTCTACTTTGATCAAAGATATTGAGATGGCCTCAGAGGAATTAAAGCTTGGTCGGGCTAAGGAGTTTGCCCTTATCTCAGACCGCTGTGGTATTATCATGCACAGGATAACATCAGAATACTACTATTGCGTGGTAATAAGGCCAGATGGAAATTACGGAAAGGCCCGTTTTGTTATTAAAACAGTAATCCCCAGGATAGAAAAAGAGTTTTAACACCAAAAATACCATCCTTTATCTCCATTATAAATATGCACAAAGCCCTTATCATCATAAAAGAGGCGCTTAAAAGGAAGCGTTTAAAGGCTTTACTTGTAACAAATATTAAAAATATCCGGTATCTAAGCGGATTTACAGGCTCTACTGCCCTTTTATTGATTACCCAAAAGAGAGACTTCTTTATCACGGACTTCCGTTATAAGGAACAGTCCCTGAGGGAGGTCAGGGGCTTTGAGATCATTATACCTAAAGGAAAACCTCTTACTGTTGTCAAAAAGATTCTAAAAGGCCTTGACATTAAAAAAATAGGCTTCGAGGTTACTGCACCTTATAGCCTTTATGCCTCATTGAAAAAGGAACTAAAGCCAGTACCCACCGAGCATCTGGTAGAGAAGGCAAGAGAGATAAAGGAACAAGGAGAGATAAAACTTATAAAAGAGGCTGTGTTCAGGGCTGAAAGGGCTTTCCAGCAGATTAAGCCTCGAATCAGGAAGGGAGTCACAGAGCGTTCCATTGCCCTCAGGCTTGAGGAGGCTATTAAAAGACTGGGCTCAAAAAGGCTTCCCTTTGATATAATAGTAGCCTCAGGTGAAAACTCTGCCCTGCCCCATGCGGGAGTTACCAATCGGCGGCTAAGGGCCGGAGACCTGGTGGTCATCGACTGGGGTGCTGAAGCAGATGGATATTTCTCTGACATGACAAGGACCTTTTTACTTAAAGGACCTGATACAGAAAAAAAGATCAAAATATACAACATCGTATTAAAGGCCAATAAAAGGGCCCTGAAAGAAGCCAAGCCTGCAATGCCAGCAAAGGAACTGGATGCCAGGGCCCGGGATATAATCAAAGAGGCTGGCTATGGTGAGTTTTTCGGCCATGGCACAGGCCATGGTGTGGGGCTTGATATACATGAGGCTCCTCGTATATCATTTCTGAGTAAAGATGTGCTCAAAGAAGGTATGGTCTTTACCATCGAACCGGGTATTTATCTTTCTGGTATCGGTGGTGTTAGAATAGAAGACATGGTCTATCTGACCAGTAAGGGGGCAAGGGTTTTAACCAGCCTTCCCAAAGACCTGGAAATATTAGGTTAGGTAAGTATTTTTTTAGGAGGTAGTTGATGATTTCAACCAACGACTTCAGACGGGGTACCAAGATCGAATACAAGGGCGAGCCCTACATGGTGATCGATTTTCAGCATGTTAAGATAGGCCGTGGTGGGGCCTTTGTAAGGGCAAAACTCAAGGGGCTCAAATCAGGTAAGATTATTGAAGAGACCTTTAACGCTGGCGATAAGATCCCAAAGGCTGACCTTGAGGAAAAGGAGATGCAATATCTGTATTCTCAGGACAACCTTTACTATTTCATGGACAACGAGACCTACGAGCAGATTCCTCTTACAGAGGAGCAGCTTGGTGAGGCCAGGCTTTACCTCAAGGAGAACATGAATGTCTATATACTTTATTATAAATCCGAGCCTATAGCTGTGGAGCTACCAAATTTTGTAGAGCTTCAGGTTGTACAGACTGAGCCAGGCGTAAAGGGTGATACAGCCTCTGGTGGCAGCAAACCTGCTACCCTTGAGACAGGTGCCACAGTAAAGGTACCTCTTCATATCAATGAAGGGGATATCATAAAGGTTGACACAAGAACCGGTGAATACATTGAAAGGGTCAAGTAATGAATCTGGATGAGATCAAGGCAATAATCGATCTATTAAAGGATACGGATATCTCCGAGATATCCATTGAAAAGGAAGGGGTTAAGCTAAAACTAAGACGCGAGCGATACCTGGGTGGTTTTGATATTGTTGAAAAACGGCCTGCCCCTGAGCAAAAGGAACCAGAGGCAGAGCAGGAAGAGACAAGCCACCTTTACACAGTTACTGCCCCTATAGTGGGCACCTTTTACCGGGCACCATCACCTGATGCCGAGCCCTTTGTTGAGGTAGGCTCAAAAGTGAAGAAAGGCCAGGTCCTCTGCATTATCGAGGCCATGAAACTGATGAACGAGATAGAAAGCGAGATAGATGGTGTCGTGGTAAGGATACTTGTAGAAAATGGCCAGCCTGTTGAGTATGGCGAGCCCCTTTTCCTGATCGAACCACTATGAAGCTTTTCAGAAAGGTCTTAATAGCAAACCGCGGTGAGATAGCCGTAAGGATAATCAGGGCCTGCCGGGAGCTTGGTATAAAGACCGTAGCCGTTTATTCCGAGGCAGACCGTGAGAGCATGCATGTGAGGCTTGCAGATGAGGCCGTCTGTATTGGTCCGGCAAGTGCACAGCAGAGCTATCTGAATATCCCTGCTATTATCAGCGCAGCTGAAATTACCGATGCCGAGGCCATCCACCCTGGCTATGGTTTCCTGTCTGAAAACTCCCAGTTTGCCGAAGCATGCACACGCTCGGGCATTGTCTTTATTGGGCCAAGACCCGAAAATATAAAGGTTGGAGGCGATAAGGCCAGGGCGCGCCAGATACTGAAGAAAAAGGGTGTACCTGTAGTGCCAGGTAGCGACGGTGCTGTCAAAGACATTGATGCAGCAAAAAAGGTCATCAAGCGCATAGGTTACCCTGTCATTATAAAGGCATCATCTGGTGGCGGTGGCCGTGGAATGAGGATAGTTGAGACCGAGACCGACCTTGAACGTGCCTTCAATACGGCTCAGAAAGAGGCACATGCCGCCTTCGGAAATGGTGCTCTCTACATAGAAAAGTACATAACCGATATGCGCCACATCGAGGTCCAGATCCTGGCTGATCACAAGGGCAATGTGATACACCTTGGTGAAAGGGACTGCTCCATACAGCGTCGACATCAAAAACTGATTGAGGAGGCCCCTGCACCAGGGCTTTCAGACAGACTGAGAAAAAAGATAGGTGAATACGCTGTAAAGGCTGCAAAGGCCCTTAAATACAGAAATGTGGGTACCATTGAGTTTATCGTGGACTCAGAAAACAATGTCTATTTTATGGAGATAAACACCCGTGTGCAGGTGGAACACCCTGTAACAGAGGCCATAACCGGTGTGGATATAATAAAGGAGCAGCTAAAGCTTGCCTCTGGGAACGAGCTTGAACTGAAACAGAGCAAGATCAGGTTCAATGGCCATGCCATTGAATGCAGGATAAATGCCGAAGACCCCGACACATTCACTCCTTCACCAGGCAAGATAGAGTTTCTTTATGTCCCTGGAGGCCCTGGCATCAGGGTAGACACAGCCGCCTACTGTGGCTGGACCGTTCCCAGCCATTACGACTCACTTATTGCCAAGCTTATAGCCCGTGGACCAACTCGAGATGAGGCTATAGTAAGGTTAAAAAGGGCCCTTGACGAGTTTATAATAGAGGGAATACGGACTACCATACCTTTTCATCGCAGGGTAGTACGGTCTGAGCGATTCCGAAAGGGAAGGTTTAATACCAGGTTTTTAGAGGATTTCTGAGAGTTTCATTACCCTCAGGTAATTGACGAAACCCTGAAAAATCCTTTAAAATCAAGTAAGCGCCCATAGCTCAACTGGATAGAGCGCCGGACTACGAATCCGTAGGTTGGGGGTTCGAATCCTCCTGGGCGCACCATATAATCCACATCCTTATTTTTTTATGGACAGAAAGATATAAATGTTTAAACTCCGTTTTCTAACCGCCGGTGAATCACACGGCAGGGCACTTACCGGTATAGTTGAAGGTATCCCGGCCAACCTTGAGCTTACCGAGCAGTACATAAATACCCAGCTTAAAAGACGTCAAAGGGGCTACGGTCGTGGAGGCCGTATGAAGATTGAATCCGACAGGGTTGAAATCCTCTCGGGCCTTCGGTGGGGAAAAACCATCGGCTCACCTATAGCCCTTCTAATTAGAAACAGAGACTGGGAAAACTGGCAGGAGGGCATGTCCATAGATCAGGCCCATCAGGGCGCCATCCCGGCAGTAACCCGACCACGACCGGGGCATGCAGACCTTGCAGGAATTATTAAATACAACCAGAAGGACATAAGAAACATCCTTGAGCGTTCCTCAGCCCGTGAGACAGCTATGAGGGTTGCTATTGGGGCAGTGGCAAGAAGACTGCTCGAGCATTTTGGTATTAAAATCGGTGGCTTTGTTACCTCTGTTGGGCAAGAGCAGTTTGAGATTGAGTTAGCAGGCTGCGATGCTCTAAAGCTTCATACTCTCGCCGACAAGGCAGAGGACTCAGACCTCAGGGTACCGGATGAAACTGTAGAAAATAAAATGAAGGAAGCAATAGACAGGGCAAAGAAGGATGGCTACTCCCTTGGTGGTACCTTTGTGGTCTTTGCCACTGGAGTCCCGGTTGGACTTGGAAGCCATATCCAGTGGGACAGACGCCTTGATGCAAGGCTTGCCCAGGCAATTATGGGTATACAGGCAATAAAGGCTGTTGAGATTGGCAGTGGCTTCGAGCTTTCAAGAAGGCCTGGCTCTGAGGTAATGGATGAAATATACCCTCCTGAGAGCGGTAAAGGACTTTTGGTTCATCGTAAAACCAACCATGCTGGTGGCATTGAAGGTGGTATGACCAATGGTATGCCCGTGGTGATAAGGGCAGCCATGAAACCAATTCCAACGCAGGCAAGACCACTTAAGTCTATCGATATATCCACTGGCGAGCAGATAGAGGCTGCCTATGAACGATCTGATGTCTGTGCAGTGCCTGCTGCATCGATTATTGCTGAGGCCATGCTTTCGATCGTACTCTGCGATGCCTTTTTAGAAAAATTTGGTGGCGATAGCATTGAAGAAACAGAGACCAATCTTAAAAGCTATCTGAGCAGGATTAGCGGTTAACCCCCATCCTTAATACAAGTTTCTTAAATTGGAACAGGCTCAGACAATATGGTATAATTTAGTTTCTAAATAGCATTTCATGACGGAGAGGTGCCCGAGCGGCCGAAGGGGCACGACTGGAAATCGTGTGTAGGGGCTAAAACCCCTACCGAGGGTTCGAATCCCTCCCTCTCCGCCAGCTCTTTAACATCAGGGGTTGTCTGTTGTATGCAGTCGGGTGGTAGCCCTGCGCACGGATAGGATGTGAACCCCGCCAGGTCCGGAAGGAAGCAACGGTAAGCATCTGATTCCGGTGCCGCAGTAAGCTGCTACCCGGCTGCATTCAGCGGATAAACCTGCTTTTATCCTCTAAGCATAAAAGGCATCATGAGCTATATAGTACTTGCAAGAAAATGGCGACCCCGTCAATTCAGTGAACTGGTTGGTCAGGAAACAGTAAATACCATCCTTTCTAATGCAATCCGACAGGGGAGAATAGCCCATGCCTATCTGTTCTCTGGCCCTCGTGGTGTGGGAAAGACCTCTACTGCCAGAATACTGGCAAAGGCCCTCAACTGTAAAGAGGGACCAACACCCACGCCCTGTGGGCAGTGTCCATCCTGCAAGGAGATAACCGAGGGGCACAGCGTGGATGTGCTTGAAATAGATGGTGCATCTAACAACAGTGTTGACGACATCAGGGACCTTCGAGAAAGGGTCAAATATGCCCCTTCATCAGGTAAATACAAGGTATATATCATAGACGAGGCCCATATGCTCAGTCAGTCGGCCTTCAATGCACTTTTAAAGACCCTTGAAGAGCCACCTCCACATGTGATATTTGTGCTTGCCACCACTGCACCCCACAAGATACCGGTTACAGTGCTTTCCCGCTGCCAGCACCTGTCCTTTAAAAGGGTATCAGCCCGGAGGATGAAGGAACATCTTGAGAGGATAGCCTCTGAAGAGGGTATACAGATAACCCCCCAGGCACTGGATATGATTGTAAAGGCTGCCGATGGGGGAATGCGAGATGCCCTGACACTCCTTGATCAGCTAAATTCCTTTACTGACCGGATTACCGAAGAGGAGATTCGTGATATACTGGGTCTTACCGAGATAGAGCTTATCGGAGACCTGGCAAAGGCGGTAGTAAATGGAGACCGAAAAACAATTATTGAAAAGATAGAGGTCCTCCATGAAAGGGGAACCGATTTCAAAGGACTTATCAAAGACCTTATTGAATTCGTCCGACAGGGCATGCTGTATAAGATCTCTGGACAGGCCACACAGGAACTATCAGAAACAGAGCTCCAGTATATAAAAGATATTACAGCCCGTGCTACCGAAGAAGAGCTGTCTTTACTGCTTTCAGAGCTTATCAGGACAGAGGCTGAGATGCGATCGGCCTTTTCTTCAAGGGTGGCACTGGAGATTGGTCTTATAAGGGCCTCCATGCTTTCGGTCCTCAAGCCAGTGGGAGAGATCATAAAACGACTTAGCAAGCTGGAAAATATATATACAACTCCTTCATCTCAGGAAATTCCCTCTGAGCCAATAGAAACCAGTAAAACTCTGGTTGCCCCTCCTCCTGTTCAAGCCTCTCAGCCTTCTGAGGTTGCCTGGCCTGAGATAGTAAAGAAAATAGAGGCTGTAGATACCAAGCTTGCCTCAAAGTTAGTCCACGCCGAGGCCCATCTAAATGGAAACAACCTGGTACTGACCTTTAACGGAGGGCACTCCTTTCTTGTGGATTTGCTAAAAAAGGAGATACCCCGGATACAGGATCTATTAATAAAACTGGATATCTTTGATAATCTTGGTGCAATACTGTTAGAATCCAAGAAGGACAATAAAGAAAAAAAAACCCCGATTCAGAATGACCTCTCGCCCGAGGAAAAACTCATCCTCGATGAACTCGGTGGGAGGATATTAGAGAGGAGGAAGAGAGATGTCTAAAAAGATGCTTGGTGATTTAATGAGGCAGGCACAGAAGATCCAGGCTGAAATGGCCAGGATACAGGAAGAGGCCAAAAACAAGACCGTTGAGGCCTCCTCTGGTGGCGGCATGGTAACGGTTACAGCAAACGGCGCTGGTGAGATTGTATCTATCAAGATTGATCCAGAGGTGATCAATCCCGACGATAAGGAAATGCTTGAGGACATGATAATGGCAGCCTGTAATGAGGCACTCCGACGTGCCCAGGAGATGGTTCAGGAAGAGATGTCACGCCTTACAGGTGGGCTTCAAATACCAGGACTTGGTGGATTGGGAGATCTCTTCGGCAGGTAATGAAGGGTATAATAGAACATCTTATAGAGGAGCTGACCAGGCTGCCAGGCATCGGACGTAAGACCGCCCAGAGGCTTGCCTATTTTATCGTATCTATGCCTGCTGAGGAGGCCCTGTCTATTGCCGATGCCATACGGGATGTAAAGGAAAAGGCCCGTTTCTGTCGCCAGTGTTTTAATATCACCGACTCGGAACTCTGCCATATCTGTGCCTCACCAGAAAGAGACCACAGCAAAATATGTGTGGTAGAAGAGCCAAGCAACATACAGGTGATAGAACGGACAGGATTTTATAAGGGGCTGTATCATGTGCTTCTTGGTGCCCTGTCGCCAATAGATGGCATAACACCCGAAAGACTGAAAATAAGGGAGCTCCTTGAACGATTAAAACAGACCCGGGTGGATGAGGTAATAATAGCCACCAACCCAAACACCAAGGGTGAAATGACAGCCCAGTATCTAAAAGAGGTTCTCGCACCTCTTGGTGTAAAGGTAACCCGTATTGCCTATGGTCTGCCCATGGGTGGTGACATAGAATTTGCAGACGAGGTTACCATGAGCAAGGCCCTTGAGGGAAGACGGGAATTATAACCCACCTGAGATACCCTGTCGTTTAACCATATGAAAATGGGCCCATAATAAAAGGGCCATTATAAGCGGAAGCCACAGCACATGGAGGCTATAGAATCTGATCAGAGTGGTACCATCCACTTCAGGCCCACCCCTCAGCATATAAAGCAGATACTTTCCTATAACTGGTACGGTAGCAGCCATGGAGGTACCAACCTCTGTGGCCCAGTAAGCCTTCTGATCCCAGGGAAGCAGATACCCTGTAAAGCCGGAGAAAAAGGCAACCACCAGTGTAAGCGAGCCCACCACCCAGTTAAGCTCCCTGGGAGGTCGATAGGCCTTATGGATTATCACCCTTAAGGTATGAAGTATGATAAACACTATCAGCAAATTGGCTGACCACTTGTGTAGACTCCTTATAAATCTGCCAAACCTTACCTCTCTTGTAATCCTCAAAACACTCTGATAGGCCTCATGCTCGGAGGGCACATAATAAAGTGAAAGCAAAAGCCCTGAAAGCATCAGCATGATGATAAGGGTAAAGGCCACTCCACCAAGACAGTACAGATAGCTCAGCCTCTCAGGAAGCCTCCGCTGAAGAAACCTCTTATGGGGTTCCTTTATACCAAACCTGCTGTCTAACCAGTCAAATATCTTACCCATAGCACTATTCAGACCTTGATTCCAAGATAGAGTTTGCCTTTGTCAAGCTTCATAGGAAGCCGTGTCAGTGGCCTTGGTGGTGGCCCGGCAATCACATTACCCTCTATATCATACTTGCCCCCGTGGCAGGGACAAAGAAACTGTCCCTTTTTCCGGTGCCAGTTAACCAGACAGCCAAGATGGCTACACACTGGTGAGAGAGCAAAAAGCCTTCCCTTATGCTGTACAATAAAGGCCCTTGTGGAGATAAGCTGTTCACCCCTTTTATAAGAAAAGTTAACCGTCTTTACACCCCGCCGAGGTATATCCAGTTCATCAAGAACAGGAATAAACAGGGTCTTACGCTTTCTGATTCTGGCAGGATAAGCAAAAATCAGGGCAATAAGCCCTGATACTACAGCTACACCAGTAAAAAAGATCTTTATCAACCTGGATAGAAACTCTCTTCTGTCCACTTACTTGTCTGAGTTAAGAAGCTCCCTCAACTCCTTGCCAGGTTTAAAGTAGATAACACTTTTTTCAGGCACATCAACGGATTCGCCAGTTTTTGGATTTCTGGCCTTTCGTGCCTGACGCTTCTTTAATCTGAAGTTGCCAAACCCCCTCAGTTCAACCTTCTCACCTCTGCTTAGAGCATCCTTGATTGCATCAAAAAAGGTCTCAACGATGATCTCTGTCTGCTTCAGTGTGTAGCCCTCAATCTGTTCTGCCACCTTCTCAATAAGCTCTGATCTGGTCATAATACGCCTCCTTTTTTAGTAGACCATGTACTTAAGCTGTATCCATTTAAAGGCATCCTTCAGGCTAAGAAGCTGTGCCTTTTCCTGCCCTGTCAAAAGATTAAGTATGGAAAAGGGCTCCTTTTTGGAGACAACCCTTGGTTTTCCCTTTATCCCAGCAAGCTTTGCTGCAAGATCTATTGCATCCTTAAGATTGCCAATCTCGTCAATTAGACCAATCTCTTTTGCCTGCTGGCCGGTGAATATGCGCCCATCTGCTATCTTTCTCACCTTTTCTATAGGGATCGACCTTCCCTGGGCCACCGCCCTGATGAACTGCTCATGAACATTATTGAGTACATTCTGAAGGATCTCTCTTTCCTCTTTTCCAATGCCTCGAAAGGCAGAGGCAAGGTCTTTGTGTTTACCACTTTTTATAACCTCTGTTTTAACCCCTATTTTATCCATCAGCCCCTTAAGGTTTGGAATCTCCATGATCACACCTATTGAGCCGGTAATGGTTCCAGGGTTAGCAAGGATCTTTGTTGCTGCTGCAGAGACATAATAACCACCCGAGGCAGCTACTGAGCCCATTGACACAACCACAGGTTTTTTCTCCTTGGCTTTCTTCACCTCTTCGTAGATCTCCTGCGATGGAGCAACTGCACCACCGGGGCTATCAACCCTGATAACTATGGCCTTGATTGTCGGATCTTCTCTGTATTGTTCTAATTCATCAATAATGCTCTGAGAGACCACAATGGGGCCCTCTATCTTGACAAGAGCTATCTTTTCCCCACTCCCCCCTTTTTTACCTGCAACGGTAACAACAATCGATAAAAACACTAACAATACAAACAGACCAACAATTACCAGACAGGCCTTTTTCATTGCTCTTTATTATCCTCTTCAGGGGTATATTTAAGGTTTTTAAGACTGAGGCCTATCTTACGGTTTTCAAGGTCAATCTTAATTATCCTGGCAACTATCTCATCACCCTCTTTGTACACCTCTTCCGGTTTTTTTCCCTGAGGGGTCTCTATCTCTGAGGTATATATGAGCCCCTCCACAAGGTCCTCTATTTCAACAAAGATGCCGTATTCTGTATGTCTTAACACCTTGCATTTAACCTCGTCACCAAGATGAAGCCTTGACGGAATCTCCTCCTCCCATGGATCAGGCTGAAGCTGCTTCAGGCCAAGGGACATCTTTTCATTTTCAGGCTCCAGATGTAACACCACAGCCTCAATCTTTTCCCCTTTTCTTAGCACCTCTGATGGGTGCTTGATGTGCTTGGTCCATGAGATATCTGAAATATGAAGAAGGGCATCCACTCCCTCTGGAAGCTCAATGAAGGCACCAAACTCTGTAAGACTTCTCACCCTTCCGGTAACCTTCTGTCCTACCTTGTAACGCTTGGCAACCAGCTCCCATGGCTTGGGTTTAAGCTGTTTAAGGCCCAGAGATATCCTCTTCTTAGAGGTATCTACCTCCAGGACCTTGGCATCCACAAAATCTCCTATCTCCACATAGTAGGATGGATGCTTACGCCGACGAGACCAGTCCATTTCAGATACATGAATCAGCCCCTCAACTCCCTCTTCAAGTTCCACAAAGGCACCATAGTCCGTCAGGCTTACCACCTTGCCGCTAACTATCTTTCCAACTGGATAACGCTCCTCCACTGAAAGCCATGGATCTGGCCTTTTCTGCTTGTACCCAAGGGTAACCTTCTCGTTTTCTGCATCAAACTCAAGTACCAGGACCTCCACCTCCTGACCAATCTTGAAAACATCGGAGGGATGTTTTATCCTTCCCCAGGATATATCCGAGATATGTAACAGGCCATCTATACCTCCAAGGTCTATAAATACACCATAATCGGTTATATTTTTAACCACTCCCTTCATCAGGGCACCTGGCTTAAGCACCTCCAGGGTCTTCTTTTTCAAACGCTCTCTTTCTTCCTGGATAACCTCTCTCCTTGAGACGATGACATTAGTAAGTTTGTTGTTATACTTTAGCACCCTAACAAGCACATTCTGCCCAACGATCTCATCAGGATCTCTGAGGGGTTTAACATCAGCCTGTGATCCAGGCATGAAGGCCTTTACTCCTTGTATATCAACCCTGTAGCCACCCTTTATGCGTTCGACTACCGTGGCTTCTATGGGTTCGTTGTTCTTCTCGGCCTCTTTTATAAGCTGAAGGGTTTTCAGTCTCTTTGCCCTTTCTACCGAAAGGGAAACCACACCATCTGAATCAAGCCTGGAAAGATACACCTCTATTTCATCGCCCTCTGAAAGGGCGGAAAGCTCCTGTTCCGAAAACTCCTCAATGGGGATAAACCCCTCAGATTTGTAGCCAATATCGACCACTACCGAATCTGGTCGAATGGCTACAATGCGACCTTTTACAATACTGCCCTCCTGGATCTCTGGAATCGTTTCTGAAATGAGTTCATGTAGTTCCTTATCCTGTGTCTCCATTAGCAATGCGACCTCCTTAAATTTAATAGTTTAAGAGCCAAACCCCTTCAGTTTTTCTATTACTTCCTTTATTATCCAGTCAGGGGTAGAAGCACCTGCAGTAACACCAACCACCTTCACCCCCCTGAACCACTCCGGGGCAAGCTCCTCGGCTGACTCTATATGATAGGTCTTTACACCTATTGCCTCGCAACGCCTGGCAAGCTGATTGGTATTTGCACTATTACGACCACCAATTACCAGCATAACATCAACCTCTTTGGCAAGGGCCTCGGTCTCTTTCAGTCGATTGGCAGTAGAGTTGCATATAGTATTATATACTTTTAATTCCCTTGCTGTCTTGATTATTTCACTTAATAGTCGCTGAAGTGCCTCTACAGGCTGAGTGGTCTGCACCACTACCCCAACCCTGGTTTTCAATCTGGGAAGCTGCTGTGGATCTTTTACTACTATGGCCTCCTGGCCAGCGTAACTTCTTATACCCACTACCTCGGGATGCTTTTCATCACCCAGTATAATAATCTGGTAGCCCTCCTGTTTCAGAAGTTTAGCATATTGCTGGGCCTTTTTTACAAACGGACAGGTTGCATCTATTATATTTATATTTTTTGTTTTGAGATCCTCGTGGAGTTCATAGGATATACCATGGGTCCGTATGAGTATGTTTTTAACATTGCTGTCTATTTCATCTACAGGAGCCACACCTGCCGCTTTTAGCTTTTCAACCACCTGGGGATTATGAATTATCGGACCATAAGTGCAGACCTGTCCCTTATTCTCCTCGGCAGCTTTAAAGGCCATATCAACCGCCCTTTTTACACCAAAACAGAATCCTGCGCTTTTTACTATTCGTATCTCCATATTCCTAATCCCTCAAGGCCTTTATATGTTCCATTATTTCCTCGGTCACTCGTTTCTGAAAGTCTTTGCTTTTTTCTGCCTCTCTGATCTCCATGGGTTTGCCAAATCGTATTGAAACCTTTGCAGGCTTTATAAACTTGGCCCCTACAGGCAGGGCCCTATCCGTTCCAGTTATACAGGCTGGCACTACAGCGGCCTTACTCAAGGCAGCCAGCATGCCCACACCTCTTTTGCCTCCTTCAATATCACCGCTACGGCTTCTTCCTCCTTCAGGGAAAATAACCAGCACCTTCCCCTCTTTTAACAGCTTTACCGCTGTTTTGATTGTAGAAGGCTTTGTAGCATCCCTGTCAACCGGAATGGAAAACATCTTTACAAACCAGCTAATAAGCGGATTTCTGAATAAAGAGGATTTAGCCATATAAAAGGCCCTTCTTTTAATTGCTATTCCTATTAGTGGAGGATCAAGATAGCTAAGGTGATTGGATGCTATAATAACGCCCCCTTTCTCAGGAATATTCTCAGCACCACTAACATCATACCTGAAAAAAAGCTTATAAAAAAAGATAAAAATTGCCTTAAAAAACCTATAACAAACCCTGTCCATATCTTGGGATTATTTAAAGCAGTTTTGTTCAATGTTCTTTAAAATCAAATCAATGGTCTGCTGTAAGTCGATATTTGTGGTATCAATATAAATTGCATCATCCGCCTTCTTTAAAGGGGCAATATCTCTGGAAGAGTCCCTCCTGTCACGTTCGATCACATCCTTAAGGGCCTCCTCTTCGGTAATCTCCTTACCCATCTGTCTGAGCTGTAGATACCTTCTTTTAGCCCTTTCCTCGGTTGAGGCATCAAGAAAAAACTTACAATCAGCCTCTGGAAAGACAACTGTTCCCATATCACGCCCTTCTGCAACGGTATTATGATGTTTTGGGAAATCACGCTGCAGTCCAAGCAGAAACTCCCTCACAACCGGCCTTGCTGAAAACACTGATGAATAATGTCCGATCTCGGGTGTACGTATCTCTTTAGATACATCTTCTCCGTTTAGATACACATGGCCTGAGTTAAAAACTATCTGCACATCCTTTAACACAACTCTTAAATCCTCATCAGAAATGCCCTCGTCAAACCCCTTTCTTCTAAGGTAAAGGGCCACTGCCCTGTAAAGGGCGCCTGTGTCAAGGTATTCAAAACCAAGCCTCTTTGCTATCTCCTTTGCAACTGTACTTTTGCCTGCACCGGATGGGCCATCAATAGTTATGATCTTTTTCATAACTTATTATTATAACCTAATTTTTATATCTAATGTTAGACAAAACCCCATGTACAGTTGAAAAGAGCTAATTTTTAATGTTATATTTATTTACCCACTGGATAGGCGCGTAGCTCAGGGGGAGAGCGCTACCTTGACGCGGTAGAGGTCGACGGTTCGAAACCGTCCGCGCCTACCATTATTTTATTTTCCTTAATTCTCACAATAAATAAAAAGGCAACCCATTCTCATCCTGTCTTTCCACGCCTTGATTACCACCTACGAGGTGGTAATGGGGTACAAAAAAGGTTTAAATGGGTTATTATAATTGCCCGATGCTTAAATCGTCGAAGAAATGGCGATTTGCGGTTGACCGCGGAGGAACCTTTACCGATGTGGTTGGGCTTGACCCTGATGGCAGGTACCATAGCCTGAAACTGCTCTCCTCATCACCCCTTTACAGGGATGCCTCCATTGAGGGCATAAAGAGGATACTCGGCTATGAGGGCTCTCCTTTGCCTGCTGACAGGATCGAGGGCATAAGGTTTGGAACCACAGTTGCCACAAATGCCCTGCTTGAAAGAAAAGGCGGCAGGGTTTTACTTATCACCACCGAGGGGTTTGCCGATCTTCTTGAGATTGGTTATCAGGACAGGCCCGATATATTCTCACTCTGTATCAAAAAACAGACAAGACTTTATAGCCAGGTACTTGAGATAAAAGAACGGGTCTCATCAGAGGGTAAAATCATTACACCCCTTGACCCAGGACATCTTGAGGAAAGACTGAAGGGATACACCCCCCAGGAGATAGACTCTATAGCCGTGGTCTTTATGCATTCCTGGATAAACCCGGCCCACGAGATTGAGGCACTTAAGGTGCTTAGAAGGCTTGGCTTTAGAAATATCTATCTCTCGCACCGGTCGATGAACACTATAAAGATAGTAACTCGAGGGCAGAGTGCGGTGGTTGATGCCTATCTTGGCCCTGTGCTACAGATCTATCTTGAGGGAATACTTAAAGAGGTTGGAGAAATACCGGTTGAGTTTATAGTAAGTTCTGGAGGGCTTAGAAAACCAGAGCAGCTAACAGGCAAGGAGATGCTCCTTTCAGGACCAGCCGGGGGCACAGTGGCTTCAGGACATGTCTGTAGCTTAATGGGCAAGACAGGCGTAATTGGCTTTGACATGGGCGGCACCTCAACTGATGTCAGTAGATACGACAAAGACTTCGAGATAGTCCATGAAACACGAATAGCCAATATTGAGTTGAAAACAGACATGATAAGCATAAACACCGTGGCCTCTGGTGGTGGCTCTATTGTAGAGTTCGACGGTCAGAAGCTAACGGTGGGGCCTGAATCGGCCGGAGCCTATCCAGGGCCAGCCTGTTACGGTTTTGGAGGACCCATAACAATAACCGATGCCAACCTCTTCACAGGTCGTATAGTGGCAGGGTTCATGCCAAAGACCTTTGGCCCTAACAGGGACTCCCCTGTTGATCCAGCTCTGAGCGAACAGGCCTTTTTAAGGCTAACCGAGAGGATAAACAGAGAAACAGGTTCAAGCCTGACCGCCCATGAGGTGGCCCTTGGAGCACTGAGGATTGCAAATGAAAAGATGGCAATGGCTATAAAGGACATATCCGTATCCAGAGGCTTTGATGTCCGAAGGTATGCCCTGCTTTGCTTTGGTGGAGCAGGTGGACAGCATGCCTGCCAGGTTGCAGAAATCCTTGGTATTAGCGAGATAATTGTCCATCCCATGGCTGGTGTGTTTTCAGCCTTTGGTATAGGGCTTTCAAGACGTTCAGAACGCAGTGTAAAGACGCTGTTGAAGACGACCTCCTCTGTCACAGATACTCAACTGAGGCAGCATTTTGAGGAACTCACCAGGCATGCCCTTAATGTCCTTGGTAACCCGGTAAGTTACACTGTTAAAAGGGAGATAGATTTAAGGCCCAAGGGTACAGAGTCGTACATAACCGTTCCTTACTACAGCCTTGCAGATTCTATAAAGGAGTTTAAAGGTCGCTATCGGGCAATATACGGTTTTACTCCAGAGGGATCAACTATTGAGATTGTAAATCTCAGGGTTGAGGTATCTGAGGAAGAGGACTTTTTTGTGCCCTACCAGCCTGAATCTACATCTAATCAGAGGCCAGAACCTGTGAAGTACCAGAAACTCTACACCCTTCAGGGTGTCTTTGATTGCCCTGTTTACAGACGACAGGACCTGCCAGCAGGGTTTGAGGGCAAAGGGCCTATGATTGTTGTTGAGGAGCATTCAACCACTGTGGTTGAACCAGGCTTTAGCCTCACTGTTACAGGAGATGGATGCATGATTATTAAGAAGATACAAAGGGAAGATCGTAAAGAAAAGTCCTCCAGAAGTAAAGGAGCAGACCCCATACTGCTTGAGGTCTTTCACAACCTCTTTATGGCTGTGGCCACAAAGATGGGCCATACACTGAAAAATACAGCCCATTCAGTAAACATGAAGGAAAGGCTTGATTTCTCCTGTGCACTGTTTGATGCATTGGGCAACCTGGTAGCAAACGCCCCTCACATACCAGTACATCTTGGCGCAATGGCCGATACCGTCAAGGCCCTGCTTGAGGAAAAAGGTACCGACCTTAAGCCAGGGGATATATATGTAACAAACAACCCCTACAGGGGTGGCTCTCATCTGCCGGATGTCACAGTGATTGCCCCTGGATTCAGGGAAGATGGCAAGCCTGGCTTTTTTGTTGCTGCCAGGGGGCATCATGCAGACATAGGAGGCATAACCCCGGGCTCCATGCCGCCTGAGTCCAGACATATAGATGAAGAGGGGGTGTTGATAGACAATCTCCTTATTCTCAGGGATGGACAGTTTTTTGAAGAAAGTCTCAAAAAGGTGCTAACAGAGCATCCCCATCCAGCGAGAAATCTCCGGGAAAGGATTCTGGATATCAAGGCACAGATAGCTGCCTGCCTTAAGGGTATCGAGGAAGTAAACTCTATCGCAAGGGAATATGGCTGGCAGACCCTATCCGAGTACATGGCCTACATACAGGAGAATGCCTCCTATATGGTAAAAAAGAGGCTTTCAGAGTTTTTAAAAGGTGCCAGGGAGTACGAGGGTAGCTTTGAGGACTTTCTTGACGATGGCACCAGGATAGCACTTACTGTAAAAATACTTGCAGGAGAAAACCCACCTGATACCATTCAGGCCATATTCGACTTCACAGGCACCCACAAAGAGCATAAGGATGACAACCTGAATGCCCCACTTTCTGTAACCCGTTCGGCTGTGCTTTATGTGCTAAGGAGCCTGCTTGAAAAAGATATCCCCTTAAACAGTGGCTGTTTAAAGCCAATAAAACTGATCGTTCCAGAAGGCACAATAATAAATCCCAGGTATCCGGTGTCGGTCTCTTCAGGTAATGTAGAGACCTCACAAAGGATAGTTGATGTAGTGCTTGGGGCAATGGGTGTTGCGGCGGCTTCTCAGGGTACAATGAATAACCTGCTTTTTCAGGTACAAAAGGAGCCTCCCTATTACGAAACAATAGGGGGTGGAAGCGGAGCCATGGATGGCTGCCCCGGGGCATCAGCCGTTCAGGTACATATGACCAATACCCGCATTACAGACCCCGAGGTCCTTGAAGTACGCCACCCGGGTGTACGGCTTAAAAGATTCTCCATCCGCCGTGGCTCAGGCGGTAGAGGTCTTTACCCTGGTGGTGATGGTATAATCAGGGAGATAGAGTTTTTAAGGCCTGCCGTGGTATCGGTGATTTCAGAAAGAAGAAACTACAGCCCCTATGGTATTAAAGGTGGCAAAGAGGGGCTAAAAGGAGTAAACCTGATACGAAAGGTCTCAGGCAAAATAAAGCGGCTTCCCCATAGATTCACCCTGAAACTGCAGGCTGGCGATTCTTTAATAATAAAAACACCAGGCGGAGGAGGTTATGGAAAGGCATGAGCTTCAGCAGATGATAGCTGATTACATGGAGAAGGGTTTCCTTGAAAACATAATCGATATGTTCAAGCATGACCCAAGCCTTTATGAGATGATAGGCGATTTAATAAAGGATGAAAGGATGAGAGTAAAACTTGGGATTACCGCACTGATGGAGGAGCTTGCAAGGGAACGACCAGAGGAGGTTAAAAAGGCCCTGCCATCGCTTTATCCACTCCTTGAGGATATAAACCCCACAGTGCGGGGTGATGCAGCCAACCTTATCGGCATTATTGGCGACCCGGAAGGCCTCGAAAGACTCCGTCCTCTCCTTGAGGATGAAAACCCTCAGGTCGTGGAGATAGCAAGGGAGTTTCTGGTAAGATAAAATTATTAATCCCTTACTTAATAAACAAGGAGGGGAACGGTTATGCCCATATACGAGTTCTACTGTAGCCACTGTAACACCATTTACAACTTCTTCTCCCGCAGGGTAAATACCGATAAGATCCCTTCCTGTCCAAAATGCGATAATCCCAGACTCCAGAGGCTGGTTTCAAGATTTGCAACACCAAAAAAACGGGACTCTTCAGCATCCGATGATGATGGGCTTGAGGGGCTCAACATAGATGAAACCAAGCTTGAGCAGGCCATGCATTATTTAGAGCGAGAGGCCCATGGCATAGATGAAGACGATCCACGACAGGCAGCCCGTCTAATGCGTAACCTTACAGAGATGACCGGCCTGAAGCTGGGCCCTAAATGGGAAGAGGCACTTAGCAGACTTGAAGCAGGCGAAGACCCCGAGGCCCTTGAAGAGGAGTTCGGTGATATGCTTGAGGAGGATGAAGAAATGCCCTTTACAGATGCCCCTAAGTATAAGGTTACTAAAAAGAAGGCTCCACCAAAGGTGGATGAAACACTCTACGAACTCTGATTAATATCCTTAAAGAACTCCTTTAATCTGCGGTATATCTCATCACGTGTCTGCCTGAAGGCATCCATCACAACCTCAGGGGAACCAACTACACTTACAGGGTCTTTAATTGGCCAGTGGATCTTTTTCACTCCCTCTGGTAGCCTGGGGCATAGTGCATCAGCATGTTCACACAGGGTAATTACATAATCCATCTTTTCTATCAACTCTGGATCAATAGGATCAGATGTCTGTTTGGAGATATCAATTCCGATTTCTTTCATAACCGCAATAGCATAAGGATTAACTCCAACAGGCATTACTCCAGCACTGTAGACCTCAAGCAGCCCCTTGCCCATGTATCTTGCAAGCCCCTCGGCAATCTGGCTCCTACAGGAGTTTCCTGTACATAAAAACATCACCCTGAGCATAGAGCTTAAAATATCACTTAGCAGATGAAATATGCAAGTTTTAATATTAGTTCTACAAATAAGGTGAAAGCAGAAAGGCCATTCCGTCTCTGATTTTAAGCATAAGGGGACGCTTTCTGATGGCAAAGAGATCAAGCCTCTTGGCAGCAGCTATTTTTTTCTCCACAATCTGTAGAAGTTCTGAAGCAAGTCCAGTATCGTAGCATTCAATATTGAACTCGAAATTCAGCCTGAAACTCCTTGCATCCCAGTTGCCAGAGCCTATCAAGACCCAAAAGTCATCCACTATCATAATTTTTGAATGATCAAAGGGCGGCGGGGTCAGCCAGATTCTGCAATTTTCATTGATTATCTGCTCAAGTATATTAAAGGATGCCCACTGTACCACGGGTATATTGTTTTTCTCAGGCAATACTATATCAATATGCACTCCCCTTAAAGCAGCCAGATTCAATGCTGAAATAAGATTCTCCTCTGGAAGAAAATAAGGGGTAACTATCTTGATAGATTTTCTTGCAACAGTTAATGCACTATGAAAGGTCAGAAGCTGTTTTTCAAAGTCCTCGTCAGGACCATCCGGTATACCTCTGGCAAGGGCATTGCCGACAGGCTCTATTTCTGGAAACCAGCGCTTCCCCTTTAATACCTCACCTGTACAAAAGTACCAGTCCTCAGCAAAGACCTGCTGCATATGCCTTACTACCGGGCCTTCCACAAGAAAGTGAATATCCTTTACCGGATAGGCCGGTTTCAGCCCGAGCATATGCCCTTCTCTTATGTTCATACCACCAGTAAAGCCCTTTTTACCATCAATTACCAGTATCTTACGATGATTGCGTAAGTTCACAAAGGGAAGCCAGGTAGGGGTAAGGGTGGGTAAAAATCTAACCGCCTTTATGCCAAGTCTTTTAAGCTTTCTCGTAATTGGTGGGAAGCTGTATCTTGTGCCCATATCATCAATAATTATTCGTATATCCACTCCTCTTTCTTTTGCATTCTTCAGTGCCCCAAGGAACATCTCACCAGCCCTGTCGTTGTCAAAGATATAGGTTGAAAGATTAATGGTATCTCTGGCTTCCTCAATGGCTTTGAGCATTGCCGGATAGGCATTGTCACCATCCTCAAGAGGGACTATCCTATTACCAGGTAAAAGGGGTAGATCTGTGATCTTGTCAATCATTCTTGAGAGTTGCTTAAACTGGGCAGATGGTCTTTGGAAGTCTACATACACATAGGCATCGGGTAGATCGAACTTCTTTGATACTCCTGCGATGGTGCTTCTTAAAATCCTTGCCTTTCTTCTAATCCTGTTTATCCCAAAGGTTATGTACAGAAAACCACCAAGCACCGGAACAAGCCAAATTATTCCTATCCAGGCAAAGGCAGAACGGGCATTCTTTTTTGTAAGAAGCACATGTACCGATGCAACCAGGGAAATGGCCAGAGTTAAAACACCGGCGATATGAGGCCAGATATGTTCGATCATCATACACTGTTATTATAACCGGGATTGTAGGTCTTCACAAATATTTCATACTCCCTTCAACAATCCTTCAAAAACCAGAGCTAATATATAAACCAGATAATGAGGCTGCCTTGCAGCCCGTAATAATAAACCCAAGGAGGTATGGTTATGAAAAAGGTACTGGTAACTTTAACGGTTCTGGCAGTGCTGGCTTTAGGTGCAGGTGCATTTGCCTTTGGGCCAGGATGGTTTGGTGGTGGTCCAATGATGGGCTATGGTATGATGGGCCCTGGCATGATGGGCTACACCGGTGGAACATGGTGCTCAGGGCCTGGCAGTTGTTTTACCCAGGGTACTTATGGTCCGGCTAACAGCAAGTTTCTTGAAGAAACAAGGGATCTCAGGAAACAGCTTAATGACAAGAGATTTGAATACTTCGAGGCCCTGAGGAATCCTGAAACAAAGCCTGAAACCATTACCAAGCTCCAGAAGGAGATCTGGGACCTCAGAAAAAAGATTTCTGAAAAAGCACCTCGTACAGCCTACAGAGGAGGTTTTGGCCCCTATGGAGTAGCCCCCTGCTGGCAGTAACCCCTTTACGGGCAACTCGCTAACGGCGAGTTGCCCTTTTACTTTTTTTTCACAGCTTTTGAATCATATTGTACGGTAAAGTTATAATAAAGAGTACTTTTAACTTAAAAAGAAAGGCTAAACGACTATTTGAATTTAAATTTAACAAGACTCATTCCTCCCGATCCAAGGGGAACCCTTCAACGAAACAGGCTTTTAAAACCCTTTAACTGTTGTGCACCTGCCATCTGGGTTTCCGGTCCACCAGGCTCTGGTAAAAGCACATTGGTAGCATCCTATCTAAAAAAACAGGACCTGCCCTTTGTTTATTACCGGGCAGATGCTGAGGACAAAGAACCAGAAGTATTTCTGCAAAACCTGATTCAATGCTTTTCTTCAAAAGGATTCAAGATGAACCCTCCCTCCTGGACGGTCACTGGAGAGTTATTAAATGAAATGGATACCCTGCTACCTTTTCTTGAAAAGCTGTTTTTAATACCAGAGGCTGCCTTTGTATTTGTTCTTGAAGACATAGATAGCATAGAGAATAATTCATTCATGGTAAAACTCCTTTCCTGTATTCATACTATCCTACCTTCTAACTGCAGGATGGTGATAACCTCTCATGAACCTGTTGAATGTGCCATTAAGGTTTTTGAGGAAAATATCGAAATCATCGATGAAGAGCTTCTTAGATTTAATGCTAACGAAACCAGGCAACTTTTAGACGCTAAAGATAATCGATACTTACAAAGGGTTCTTGAATTAACAAATGGCAGGGCTATTACACTTTCAGCCTTAAGAGGTAGTACAGACCTTTCCGTATTTAAAAAGCTGGTACCAGAGTTTAGCCCGGAAGATATCCTCTATTTCCTTCTGCGGGCCATAGC